>NZ_CBFFRJ010000074.1:0-25882 GCF_965644225.1 Phytobacter sp. V91
TGCGGGCATCGTGAAAAATCTATGGCAAAGAAAGCCTTATGTTCTCATAACTGACGATTAAATCGCACCTTCCCTAACCTTGATAAGTTTATTAGCGATAGCAAAATAAAAACCACCCTCCGAATGGATTATATTGATCTCCATTCTAACGGTCTTGGCTCCGAGTCCTATGGCTTTCCCGATTATGATATGGGCACCTAGGCACAGTCAGCGAAGGTCGCCCTGACCTCCGGTTATTATGCCGACCATTTTGGTATTGATATCGATGCCTATGCCGTCGACCCTATTGGTCCTCAGGGAGAAGGTTTCTCCACCCGTGAAATTGTTAAAGCCGATGAAAACGGCAACCCCAAAGGCTTTGTGAAGCTGCCCCAGCTCTTCCTAAAGCAAAAATTTATGCTTGGCGATACCAGCGTCGAATTCTTTGAAGGTCGCAGGGTACTCAAAGAGTACGGCGGCACCAGCGTGGAAGATAACGCCGCCATGAGCTCTTATAACAGCGTGACGTCGGAGATCAAAAACGATAACTGGTTCGTGAAGCTCGGCTACCTGATGGAGTACTCAGACTCTGATGAAGATGACAGCTCCAGGCTGGAAACACCGGAAGGCAAAGGCATCGATTACATTGCCACCTCAGATTTCAACTACCGCAACGGGGCCAATGAGTATCGTTACTACCTTACCGAAAGTCAGGATTATATGCGTAAGCAGCAACTGCGCTATTCCCGTCTTGTTAGCCCGGAAGTGTTTTCGGTGCCAGGTAAATTCACCGCAGTACTGACCTGGCAACAGGCCCTGACCAACTACAAAAACATGAGCGCCACGAACCGTATGTTTGATGATGACGCCATGATGCTGGAACTGAATGCCGAGTTATTTCTGGACGATAACTACATTAAGTTTGGCTATAACTACACCGATGCCAGCCGCAAAGGCAGCCTGGGGAAATTTGTCTTCAATATGGCCGATGGCGTTCAGGGCAGCCAGGACTCATTCACCAGTGGTAATGCCTGGGATTACAATAACCATCGCGAGCATGCATTCCTGTTGATGGCCTTCCATGATTTTACCGACAGCTTTACCAGCGGCCTCGATTTTCGCGGCGGCTTCTTCCGATACGGCGGCGACACCGTGACCCAGGGTGAAGTGTCATTTGTTAACGTCTGGCACCCCCTTTCCATCCCCGGCCTCAGCGTCTCGTTTGTCGCCGCACGCGATCTGTCATTTAAACAGGCCTTCGATAACACCCCTTATATGGTGAACGGCAAATTCCAGCGCAGCAAAGGGCATACCTTCGTTTCAACCATTATGTACAGCTTTTAAAGGAGAGCAGAATGCGTAACGCACAACCGTTTAGCCCCGATTTTCTGTGGGGAGCCGCCACTGCCGGCCACCAGGTAGAAGGGAACAACGTCAACAGCGATATCTGGCTACTGGAAAACCTGACTCCCAGCGTCTTTAAAGAGCCGTCGGGCGATGCCTGCAACAGTTTTATGCACTGGGAAACCGATCTGGATCTGGCGCGGGATCTGGGGCTGACCTGCTACCGTTTCTCGCTTGAATGGTCGCGGATTGAACCTGCCGAGGGGCGCTTTTCCGCCGCCATGCTTGACCATTATCAGCAGATAATCACCGGCTGTCGTGCCCGGGGCATGGATCCCATTGTCACCGTGAATCACTTTAGCAGCCCGCTGTGGTTTGCCCGCCAGGGCGGCTGGATCAATCCTGAAGCGCCCGGCCATTTTGAGCGTTATTGCAGCAAGGTTGGCGAAGCCTTTGCCGCCCAGCTCACATATGTGCTGACCTTTAACGAACCCAATATTTTACGCACCCTCGATGTGCTTGGAATGCCGGACGCCGTCTGGACGCTGCAAGCGGCTATGCTAAATGAGGCCGCCAGCGTAACGGGAAGCGCCCGGTTCTCAGCAATCAACGCCTGTAATCGCGAAGATTTTGCCCCTATGATGGCGGGATTAATTGCCGGGCATAAGCGCGGCAGAGCGGCCCTGAAGAAATATAATCCGGCCTTGCAGGTGGGATTTTCGCTGGCGCTGCTTGATGACCAGGCCCAGGGCGATACCCGACTGCGTGACAGCAAACGTATGGAGAATTATGCTGACTGGATCGCTGCCGCTCAGGATGCCGACTTTATTGGCGTGCAGAATTACGAGCGCGTGGTCTGGGGCGAGACGGGCCCATTGCCGGTACCAGACTCAGCGCAAAAGAATAAAACCGGCGCCTGGATTGATCCCACGTCGCTGGCCAATGCCGCTGAATATATTCATCAGGCCACCGGCAAACCGGTGATGGTCACCGAACACGGACTGGCAACCGATGATGACGCCCAGCGCGCCGCATTTCTGCAAGCCTCACTGGAACATCTTGCAACCAGCATTAATAACGGCTTGCCATTATTAGGTTATATCCACTGGACGCTGCTGGATAATTTCGAATGGGTGCATGGTTATAACATTCGATTTGGGTTGTATGAAGTGAACAGAACAACCTGGGAGCGTACCCCCAAGCCCAGTGCGCTGCATTATCGCGAGTTAATAAAAAAGTATCGTAATCAATAAGCATTTAGCCCAAAAAACCGAATATACCTCTGTTCAGGTTTATTCGGTTATTATTGCGATACTTGTCTAAAATCTGCCAAATTTATCATGGTATATTTCTCGTTCGCATTATAACGTTGGCTACTGGCATGACCGACTTATCCAGAAAAAGTGTATGTGCTTCGCTCACCAGCAGAATAATCCTCAACGTCCTCGAAATGGGTTATACGTGGGATGACATTACCAAAAAAACCGCGATTCACCCGGAAGAGGTGGCAACAGCCCACAATCGAATTCCGGCGGTCAAACATTATCATCTGCTGACATTGCTCCATCAGGGCGGTGGCGAAAAGTGGTTTTTAAAAAGAAAGGATTTTTCCGAGGATTTCTTCTTTAATAATGAAAACATTCTCGATCTCTTTTCCGAACATGCGCCAAACCTCGCCTTATTGTGTCTGAACTCGCAGTCGCTGAGAGATGCAATTAATAACTATATGAAATACAGGGATATTATCGGCAACACTGATTCGATAACCTGCACTCAGTCAGGAAAGGTCGTCACCCTGGAGTATACACATGAATTTGAAGAGTATAACTACCAGTTTGTGTCGATGATCAACTTCATTTTCATCTCCTTTATCGTCAACCATTACCTCGACGAAAAAATTTCATTCCTGGTACACAGCAAAAGCCAGAAAAATAATATTTTCCTGAATATTTTTGGCTACTGGGGATGCAACGTTGAATGGGAGGCCAATAAAAATTCGATCTCGTTTGCAACTGAACATTTAGATCGCCCGTTCAGAAAATTCAATGACTCTCTGCTTTACGTTCTTAAAAAAATGGTTGATATCGACTATGAACGAGTGACAGCCTCCGACAATATCAAAGAAAAAATCGCCCATGCAATTCGTGAAAACATCAGTAACGACAGTAATGATTTTAAAAATGGCACCCTGCTCAATGACATATGTTATCGTTTAAGCATGAGTAAAACCACGCTTTCCCGACGATTAAAGTCGATGGACACCTCGTATAAAGTGATCGAAAAACAGGTAAAACTGGAAGAGGCGGTCCGCTTACTCAATAACTCAAACCTGAGCATTGGCGACATTTCATACAAGCTTGGATTTGCCGCGCAAAGTGCATTTAATAAATTCTTTGTTGACTCAATGAATATCACGCCGCTTAAGTTCAGAAAAGGCAATTAACCACAAATACATCTCCACAGTTGCTCTGCGACGGGCAATTTCATACCCCCATAATTGCATTGTGATAGTAATCACAATTTTCGCCAATAATGAACATTGATAAAAATGTGGTTGAAAATAGAAAAAAATTAAATGGCAGATTGATAAATTTAGCGGGTCTGGAATTTATGCAATGAATGCCTTTTGAGGGTTATATTTTATGAAAAAAACACCTTACAAACGTCTGGTTGCCGCCGCTATGCTCGGCGTCGGAACCTCTGTAGCACCCCTTGTATTACTTATGTTTGGCATTATTCAATTTAATATTATCCGCCTGGTCGGGGAAAATCAGGTCACTGCGGTGTTTGGCATGTGCGCGGGAATCTCCAGTTTTGCCATTGTCGTCCTTAGCCCACTGGGGGGATATATTGCCGACAGAACCTGGGTCTCCTTTGGTCGACGCCGTTTCTGGATTGTCACCGGCAGCGTGCTGGCGGCAATTTGTATGTACTTTTTTGCTAACGCCGCTTCCATTACAGAGCTGGTGATCACCTGGGTGCTTGCGCAGGTGTTCTACGGCATGGTGACAACCTCCTGCTTCTCAGTCGTACCGGAACAGATAGACCAGGAGAAATTTGGCCGCGTATCCGGCTTAATCGGCGCCGCCGCCCCGGTATTCGTGATGCTTGGCAGCATGGTTATCATGGGATATTTCTCGGCCACCAGCGTGCATGACAAAGTGCTGATGATTGCAGGCACCCAGCTCGTCGGCGGCATTATTGCCGCCCTGATGATTATCGAAGGGCCCAGCGTAAAACCGCAAAAAGAGAGCGCCGGGCCTGGCGTACAACCACGCAAACACGGCTTTTACCCAAGCATCAGCCGTTATCCGGAATACAGCTGGGCGCTGCTGACCAAGCTGTTGATTAACTTCACCAACGCCGGTTTGTCGATGACCACGCTGTTTTACATCGCCCGATTCGCCATGGATGAAAAAAGCATTTTTGAGCTCAACGCCCTGACCTCTACCGGTATTGCGCTGATGGTCGCCTCCGGCCTGATTGGCGGTTATCTGTCGGACAAAGTTCGTAAGCAAAAACCCTTTGTGATTGTGGCCGCCCTGATCACCGGCATCTGCATGATAGCCTTTGCTTTCGCCCACAATATTATCCTCGTGGTGATCGCTAACTTTATCTTCAATTTCGGCTATGGCATGTATAACGCCGTCGATAATGCCTTGATCAACCGCATCCTGCCGTCGAAAGAAGATTACGCGAAAGACATTTCGATTATGAATGTCACCACCCAGCTCTCCTCGTCGCTGGTTAACTTTGTTGCCCCGACGCTGATTGCTTTTGGCGCAGCCTTTTACGGTGACGACGGCTATACCTTCTTTTTCCTGGTCCTCGCCGCATTCTCCATTCTCTCCGCCCTGGCGGTATTCCCTATTCCGGAAATTGGCCAGTCACTGAAGAGAGACCATGAACGGGATGGCGCTCTTAAGGCCGGTTCTGTCGCGGATGACAGCACATCCATCAGCAAAGCACACAGCTAGGGAGAAGCGAGAGATGCAGATTACACATTTAAGAACCAATCATCTGGAAAACCCACTGGGTTACAGCCTGGAAGAGGTGGTTCTGAGCTGGGTGACGGAAGATGACAGAGCCAGTCGTCAGACGGCGGCCAGAATCGAAGTGGCCACCGAGGATGATTTTAGTTTTCTGGTGATTGATACCGGCTGGCAGTCCTCTCTCTCTTCCCTGGGCTGCACGCTGGATATTGAGCTGATGCCCCGTACCCGCTATTTCTGGCGCGTGTCGGTGGAAAACGACCTCGGCCTGCGCGCCACCAGCGACAGCGCCTGGTTTGAGAGCGCTAAAATTAACGAGCCCTGGCAGGCGCAGTGGATAACAGCGGATGACGACACCCTGACCTCGCCGTTGTTTACCACGACGATTGCCTTTGAGAGACAGGACATTGAGCGGGTTCGCGCCTATGTCAGCGGCGTGGGGCTGTATGAGCTGTCCGTCAATGGGCAAAAAGCCGGTGACGAATATCTTAGCCCCGGCTGTACCGCCTATGACAGCTGGCTTCAGTACCAGACCTAGGATCTGACGGAGCAGTTTCGCTGCGGGGAAAACCAACTGGAGGTTATCCTTGGCAACGGCTGGTACAAAGGCCGCTTTGGCTTTAACCATGGCGGCAAAGAGAACCACTATGGCGATCGTTTTGAACTGATCTGCGAAATCGTGGTGACCCTGCAGGATGGCTCAGAGCAGATCTTTATCACCGATGAAAGCTGGCGCTGTTCCGCCAGCTCAATTGCCGAAAATAGCATTTATGATGGCGAGCATATCGATGCCACCCGCACCAGCGAGTTCCGGCCTGCGGTTCTCAGCGCGCAAAACCTGATGCCGCGCCTGCAGGCGCGCAAGGGGTTGCCGGTGGTTATCCATCAGCGCCTGCGCCCGGTCGCGATTATCGACGCCGACGACGGCAGCGTTATCCTCGATTTTGGGCAGAATATTGTTGGCTGGGTGGCATTCAACAGCAGCGGTAACCCTGGCGAGACCCTCACCCTGCGCTATGCGGAAATCCTGCAAAATAATGCCCTTTACACCGACAATCTGCGTACCGCGCAGGCGACCTTCACCCATACTTCCGATGACCAGGTGCGCGAGGTCCGGCCGCATTTTACCTTCTATGGTTTCCGCTATGTCAGCGTAACCGGCCTTAGCTCCCGGGCAGCCCTGGAAACATTCCACGCCTGCTTTGTCTATTCCGATATTCAGCCGTTATCGCAACTCGCCACCGCAAAACCTGACGTAAACCAGTTTATCGAAAACGTCATGCGCAGCCATAAAGGCAACTTTGTCGATATTCCGACCGACTGCCCCCAGCGCGACGAACGCATGGGCTGGACCGGGGATCTCCAGGTCTTCTCATCGCCTGCCTGCATGAATATGGATGTCTACGCCTTTCTGAGCAAATACCTGTACGACGTGGCGCTGGAGCAGGAAAAAATGGGCGGCGCGGTGCCCTTTGTAGTGCCCATGTTTGATGTTAAAGAGGCTGGCAGCTGCGCATGGGGAGACGCCGCTACCGTCGTTCCCTGGAATATGTGGCTCCATTACGGGGATAAAACTATCCTCAGCCGCCAGTACGCCAGCATGAAAAGCTGGGTCGATTACATACGTACCCAGGTCAGCAGGCAGCCTGACAGCCAGGCGTTATGGAACAGCGGCTTTCACTTTGGCGACTGGCTGGCGCTGGACAACGAGCCCCATATCAAGACCTTCAAGGGCAAGACGGAAGATAAATTTATCGCGTCCATTTATTACCATTACTCGGCACAGATTGTCGGTAAAACCGCAGCCGTGCTGGGCTTTGACCACGATGCCCGGCTCTACTCCCGGCTGGCGGATGACATTATGGAAGCGCTGCGCCATGAGTATCTCACCCCACGCGGCAAGCTGGCGCTGGATACCCAGACGGCCTATATCCTGGCCATCCTCTTTGACCTCTATCCACCTCACTTCTTCGCCAGAGCCGCTGCGGATTTAAACGCCAAACTGGCGCGTGACCGCTTTAAGATCTCCTCTGGCTTTGTCGGCACGCCGTTCTTTTGCCGGGCGCTGACCAAAGTGGGACTGCATGATATCGCCTGCCGCATGTTCCTCAGCGAGGAGAAACCAGGCTGGCTGTATCCGGTCAAACAGGGGGCAACCACCGTCTGGGAACGTTGGGACTCCGTGGATGAGCAAGGGATCATGCATCCGGATACCAGTATGAACTCGCTCAATCACTATGCTTTTGGTTCGGTAATCGACTGGCTGTATAAGGATGTCTGCGGCCTGAAACCGGTGGAGTCCTGCCCTGGATTCAAACGGGCGCATATTGAACCCCACCCTAACTACCGCCTGGGCTCCGTGGCCCTGACCGCAAAGACGGCGGCGGGGGCGTATCAGATAAGCTGGGCAATCAGTACGTTGGGTGATATCAGCATTAAGGTGACGGTGCCCTTTGACTGCACCGCCAGGCTGACGCTTGTGGATATCGATAAGCTGGCAAAACTGCGTACCCAGGGCAGTACGCCCGTCGGCGTGGAACAGGATGACAGGCTTATCATTGAGCTGACAGCGGGTAGCTACTGTTTTGAATACACGCCGCTTGTTGACTACATTCCGCGTTACAACATCGATATGCCGATCCGTGAGCTACTGAGGAACAGTGAGACGAAGCTGGTGCTGGAAAAACATATTCCTGACGTGCTCGCCCTGCCATTCCTCGGGCTGCTGGAAAATGAGTCGCTGCAGACGATAGCCACAAAACCGTTCTTCCATTATCCGCCGCAGGTGCTGGACGGCATCAGTCAGGAAATTGCCTGCCATACTGTTGCCTGATACCTACCCTTGCCACTCAGGCGAATAACCGCCTGAGTGGCAAGCCGCCTTAGCGGGGAATAATATTTTCCGCTTTCAGTTGAGAGAACAAAGCAGTGAAAGAGTCCATGGTACTGCGATAGCCGGTGAAGCCCGCTTTGCGGCTTTTGCTCATGTCGGTAAAGGCCTCCATTGGACGTCCAAGATCGGCATCGGTGTGCCACCAGGACGCCAGGCGGTTAACATGGCTTTCCGCAAGCTGGTAGCGGCTGGCTATCTCCTGCCAGGCCTCTTCAGCCTCCTGCATACGCCCCTCAAGCGGCATGATGGCACCGGTAAAACCTGCGGATTCAATACCAAAATACGCGGCCAGACGCGGCCATAACCAGTTCCAGCGGAACACATCGCCATTGACCGCATTAAAATCTGCGTTGGCCGCGTTCGGGCTGGAGGTCGCCCAGCTTAGCTGCTCCGCCAGCAGCCCGGCGTCGGTAACATCGGAGATGCCGTTCCACTGCTCCGCCGAACCGGGAAAGATAAACGGCCAGCCTTTTTCGCGACACAGGGTGGCGTACACCGCCAGCGTCAGCCCCATATTCATGGCGTTTCCAACCGCGTAGCCGACAATGGAGTGCGGGCGGTGCACGCTCCAGCGATAGCCATATTTTTCGGCTCCGGAGAAAACTTCATCCTCCTGGGCGTAATAGAAGTTATCAACCGGCTGGCGGCCCTGCTCCTCACGGAAAGGGGTGACCGGAACGGCCCCTTTGCCATAGGCTTCAAAGGGTCCGAGATAATGCTTCAGTCCGGTGACCAGCGCCACATGCGCCCCCAAAAGACGCTCGCCCAGCGCCTCAATGACGTTTTTGACCATCGTGCCGTTCACGCGGATGTTGGCCTTTTCGTTTTCCTGGCGCGCCCAGACGCTAAAGAACAGCGCGTCAGGTTTTATCGATTGAAGCGCCGCCTTCACCGCGCTGGCATCGGTCAGATCGGCCACCAGACTGGTACAGCCTTCAGGTATCGCCCCACGCCCACGGGACAGGCCCACCACATTCCAGCCTTCTGCGTTCAGTTTCGCGGCCAGCGCGCGGCCAATCACGCCGCTGATGCCGACAATCAGTGCTTGTTTCTGCATTCGGTTCTCTCCTCAATCAGTTCAATAAGCAGACTAATGGAGAATTTAATTCTTATCTCTGGTATTAATTCACATCATTCTCAACTAGGATTCACTAATCAATGCACGATCAGCGCCTGAAAGATATCGTCCCTTTTGTGGCAAGCGTTGAAAGCGGCAGCTTTACCGCCGCCGCTGAGCGCCTGCACGTCACCGGCTCGGCGGTCAGCAAAAGCGTCAGTCGTCTGGAAACGCGGCTGGGGTCACGCCTGCTTGAACGCACCACCCGCAGTCTGCAACTGACCGATGCGGGAAAAGCGTATTACCAGACCTGCGTGCGCATTATGGAAGAGCTGGCGGAGGCCGAATCCGTGCTGGCGGCGCAGCGCATTATTCCTTCCGGACGATTGCGCCTGGCGGTACCGAACACTTATGGCCGGCTGGGCGTTATGCCCTTGCTTATCCCCTTTTGCCAACAAAACCCGGAGCTGGAACTCAGCCTGACCTTCTCCGACCGCTTCGTGGATCTGTTCGAAGAAGGGATTGACGTTGCGGTGCGGATTGGCGGGACTGAGCCGCTCCCTCCTTCGCTCGGCTGCAAGCTGCTGGGGCGAGAAAAAATGGTTTTTTGCGCCGCCCCCAATTATCTCAATGCCCGGGGAAGGCCAGAGACGGTGGCAGATCTGTTGCAGCATCAGGCCATTTTGTATGAGCGTGTCGATGGCACGCCAAAGCCCTGGCTGTTCGTCACCGAAGACAACCACCTGCAATGGCGCACGGTACCCTGCCGGATGGCGCTGGGTGATGTGGATGCACAGCTCCAGGCCGTCTGCGCCGGGTTAGGTGTGGCGCAGAGTCCCACCTGGCTTATCCGCGATCGGCTGGCTGAGGGGAAACTGGAAGTGGTGTTACCTGAAATACAGCCGGATGGCCTGCCGCTGACGCTTGTCTGGCCACGGCGTAAACAATTGCTGCCCAAAGTGGATGCGCTGCTGAATGCGCTGAGCGAGCTGGATATCGCCGGGCCAACATCCAGTTGACCCGGCAGTTCGGGGTTAGCCGCCGAAATACGCCGCACTGTAGAGGGTTTTCACATCATCCACGGTAGGCTGATTAGGGTTGGTCAGAGTGCAGGGATCGCACAGCGCATTGCGGCTCATTCTGTCCAGCACCTGCATAAAGGCCGCCTCTTTAATATCAACTTCATCACACTGGCCTAAGGTTTTCGGGATCCCCAGACGTTTATTCAGATCTTTAATGGCGACGATCAGATTGCCCATCCCCAGCGCTTTCTCCAGCTTCTGGTATTTATTGGTATAGATAGCATTATATTGAATGATATAAGGCAGCATGATGGCATTCGCCAGCCCGTGGGTAATACCAAACTCGCCGCCGATTTTATGCGCCATCGAATGAACCAGGCCCAGTGATGCGTTAGTAAAGGCAATGCCCGCCAGCGCCGAGGCATTGTGCATATGCATCCGGGCGTTGAGATCATCCGGCGAGAGATAAGCAATTTCCAGATACTCAAAGACCAGGCGAATGGCTTCGACCGCATAGGGGTCGGTAAAGGAGTTGGCCGCCGTGGAGACGTAAGCTTCAAGGGCGTGGGTCAGCACATCCATTCCGGTATGCACGGTAACGTGCGGCGGCATTTTGGCCGGAATGGTCGGGTCGAGGATCGCGATATCCGGCACCAGATCGGCGGCGACAATCGGGTATTTAATGTGGTTGGCGGTATCGGTGATCACCGAGAAAGCGGTGATTTCCGACGCGCTGCCGCTGGTTGAGGGGATCGCCACAAAACGGGCTTTGTTACGTAATCCGGGCATGGATCCGACCGGGATAATATCTTCAAAAGTCAGGTCCGGATGTTCGTAGAAACACCACATCACTTTTGCCGCATCCAGCGCCGACCCGCCGCCAATCGCCACAATCCAGTCCGGCTCAAATTCCAGCATCGCCTTCGCGCCTCGCCAGACAGTGTCCACCGACGGATTGGGTTCAACGTTATCAATCACGGTGCACTCCATGCCCGCTTTATTCAGCTCTGCAATGGCTTTATCCAGAAAACCAAAGCGTTTCATTGAACTGCCGCCGGTCACCAGCGCCGCCTTTTTTCCCTTTAATGTCGACAGGTGGGCTAACGCATCTTCGCCATAAATAATACTGCGCGGTATAGAAAAAGAGAGTGTCATAGAAGACTCCATAAATTTAAGGTTAAAGATTGAATTTTATTTTGCGCACATGCAGGCACGGATAAGGGGCGGAAGAGATGCGCAGAGTAAAAGCAAATCTTTGAGGAGCGTGGGTGATTGTCGCAGTAACCCCAGGGAGAATTTGTGATGTAACCAGAGGTATTAAATCGTGCTATGACGAAGGTACGAGAAAAAAGAGGGTTCAAAAAAGGAACAAGGACAGATCCAAATCTTATGGATCTGCCCGCAAGGAAGGGGGATCAAAGCGCCGGATAGTCGTCCGATGGATCCGGCCATGGCGTGAGGATATCAAAGCCCGTGCTGGTAACCGCGACCATATGCTCCCATTGCGCGGAGAGAGAGCGATCTTTGGTGACCACCGTCCAGCCATCGGAGAGAACGCTGGTCGCCGCTTTTCCGGCGTTGATCATCGGTTCGATGGTAAAGATCATCCCTTCTTTCAGCACCAGACCCGTACCCGGTTTACCGTAATGCAGAACCTGGGGCTCATCGTGATACACCTGGCCGACGCCGTGCCCGCAGTACTCTCTGACGACCGAGAACCCAGCGGATTCAGCCACCTGCTGAATAGCCGCGCCAACGTCACCCAGCGTCGCCCCAGGGCGAACCACTTTGATCCCGGCGATCATTGATTCCCAGGTTACCTTGTTCAGCCGGTTAGCACGCACCGATGGCTCGCCAACGCAGTACATACGGCTGGTATCGCCATACCAGCCATCTTTGATAATGGCGACATCGATATTCACGATATCGCCATTTTTCAATACCTTAGCAGAGGGAATGCCATGACAGACAACATGGTTGACCGAGGTACAGACGGTACGGGTGTAACCGTGGTAGCCAATGTTCGCCGGGATAACCTTCAGCTCGTCACGAATGTAGTCATGACACAGGGTGTCGAGCTCATCAGTGGTAATGCCAGCACGAACATGGTGCTTGATCATCTCCAGCACTTTTGCTGCCGCATGGCCCGCTGCACGTGCCATTTCAATTTCAGCTTGAGAATGCAGTTTTATCTTGCTCACTGTGCTTCCTGCTCCGTCTGTAATGAGAGGGTGTCGCCGTCGATCAGCGTATTGATATCAACGCCACCGTTGAGTTCAGCCTGGATCAGCAGTCGGGTCAGCTGTTGGTGGGTAAGATGCGGGTAGATCTCTGCCAGCATACCGACCTTGAGCCAGTGTTCCGCCTGGGAATTGATCGATCGGCTCAGCGCATTGCTGGCAAGACGCAGGTTTTCATGCATCAGATCTGAGATTTTAACAATGCCCATGATTCACCTTATACGTTTCATATATGAAACGTATAATACACCAGACCGATCAATTTAAAAATAATATCGATCGCAAGGGCAAAGTGTATTGGTAACTGAATGATATATCTGGCTATAAAGGTATGACTCCCTGCTTCAGGCTGCTGGTGCGTTGGTTTACTGCACCCCGAGCTGATTAGCGTAACGGCGTTTAGCTGTTCAATAAAAACTTCTGACAAGGACTTCCTATGAGCCATTCCCATCCTGAACAAAATCCATGGTATTGCGCAGATATCATTCGGGGTTATAAACCCGAATTTACACCTCGCGTTGCCTTTATCCTCGGCTCAGGCCTTGGCGCCCTGGCGGAACAAATCGAGGATGCGGTGACCCTGTCCTATGAAAAACTGCCTGGCTTCCCGGTCAGTACCGTTCACGGCCACGCAGGGGAACTGGTGCTTGGGCAGTTGGCCGGCGTCCCGGTCGCCTGTATGAAAGGGCGCGGACATTTCTATGAAGGTCGCGGCATGAACATCATGACCGATGCCATTCGAACGCTGAAGCTGCTTGGCTGCGAGCTGCTGTTTTGCACCAATGCCGCCGGATCGTTACGCCCTGAAGTGGGGCCTGGAGCTCTGGTGGCCCTGTGCGATCACATCAACACCATGCCAGGAACCCCGATGGTCGGCGCAAACGACGAACGGTTCGGCGAACGCTTCTTCTCCCTCGCCAACGCCTACGATGCTGATTACCGCAAGGTATTGCAGGCTGTTGCAGCGGAAGAGGGCTTCCCTCTCAGCGAAGGGGTTTTTGTCTCATATCCTGGCCCCAATTTTGAGACCGCTGCAGAAATCCGCATGATGCAAATGATCGGCGGCGACGTGGTCGGCATGTCGGTCGTGCCGGAAGTGATCTCGGCACGCCATTGCGGGCTGAAAGTGGTTGCGGTATCGGCCATCACAAATCTGGCGGAAGGCCTGGGCGACGTTCAGTTATCCCATGCCCAAACGCTGGCAGCGGCTGAGCTATCGCGGCAGAACTTCATCAACCTGATTTGCGGTTTCTTACGCAAGCTGGCCTGACATTAATCACCGCCCCGCTAGCGGGGCCATAGACCCCTGGGACAAGGAAGACAAAAATGGGCATTACTTTCCGATTAAAAGTTATGTCGTTTTTACAATATTTTATCTGGGGAAGCTGGCTGGTTACCCTCGGATCTTACATGATCAACACCCTGAATTTCACGGGTGCCAACGTGGGGATGGTATACAGCTCGAAAGGGTTAGCCGCGATTATTATGCCTGGCATCATGGGGATTATCGCCGACAAATGGTTGCGCGCGGAACGGACCTATATGCTGTGTCACCTGGTGTGCGCGGTCGCACTGCTGTATGCCGCCACCGTGACAGATCCCGAGACCATGTTCTGGATAATTCTCATTAACGCGATGGCATATATGCCAACGATCGCATTATCAAACAGCATCTCTTATTCCTGTCTGGCGCAGTCAGGGCAGGATCCCGTCACCGCATTCCCGCCCATTCGCGTGTTTGGCACGCTCGGCTTTATTGTCGCGATGTGGTCCGTCAGTCTGATGGGACTGGAGCTGAGCAACGTACAGCTCTACATTGCCTCAGCAGCGTCGTTAGTGCTGGCTGTTTACGCGCTGACGCTACCGAAAATTCCGCTGGCAGAGAAAAAAGCAGAAGCCTCCCTCGCCAGCAAGCTGGGGCTGGAAGCATTTGTATTGTTTAAAAATTCGCGCATGGCGATATTCTTCCTGTTTGCCATGATGCTCGGCGCCGTCCTGCAAATTACCAACGTCTTCGGTAATCCGTTCCTGCATGATTTTGCCCGTAACCCTGAATTTGCCAACAGCTTTGTGGCGAAATATCCCTCTATCCTGCTCTCCGTTTCACAAATGGCGGAAGTTGGTTTCATCCTGACTATCCCCTTCTTCCTTAAGCGTTTTGGCATCAAGACGGTGATGCTGATGAGCATGGTGGCGTGGACGTTACGCTTTGGCTTCTTCGCCTTTGGCGATCCCTCGCCTGTGGGCTTTGTCCTGCTACTGATGTCGATGATCGTCTATGGCTGCGCATTCGACTTCTTTAATATTTCTGGCTCTGTCTTCGTGGAACAGGAAGTCAGCCCAACCATCCGTGCCAGCGCGCAAGGGCTATTTATGACCATGGTTAATGGCGTTGGCGCATGGGTAGGTTCCATTCTTAGCGGTATGGCCGTTGATTACTTTTCCATCGATGGCGTTAAAGACTGGCAAACGATCTGGCTGGTATTCGCGGGCTACTCCCTGGTACTGGCGATTATTTTTGCATGCGTCTTTAAATACCAACATGAACCTGAAAAAGCGCCAGCCAAACCCTTAGCACATTAAATACTGTGTTACATTCGGGTGAGTTTTCCCTCGTATGGAGCGCAATAGTTATGGAACGTACCCACCGTATCGACTTGAAACTATTGCGCTATTTCCTCGCTATCGCGGAAGAATTGCATTTTGGACGCGCGGCGCTGCGGCTTAACATGTCGCAACCCCCTCTCAGTCTTCACATTAAAGAGCTGGAACAGCAGCTTGGCGCGCAGCTGTTCGTTCGCCATTCTCGCAGCGTGGCGCTGACGCATGCCGGCAGGATCCTGATGGCGGAATCCCGGCGCTTACTGGCAGATGCGGATCAGGCTCTGGCTAAAGTGGCGCAGATTGGGCGAGGGGAATCCGGGCGCATTGAGCTGGGCGTTGTAGGTACCGCGATGTGGGGAAGAATGCGTCCCGCTATGCGCCGCTTTTTACAAGACAACGCCAATGTCGAAGTGCAGTTCCATGAGAAATCGCCCGGAAAACAAATGGCGCTGCTGGAACGCCGCCAACTGGATGCAGGTATCTGGCGAATGGTGCTGGAGCCTCCGCCGGGATTTACCAGCCTGCGTTTACATGAATCTTCCTTCCTCGTCGCCATGCCTGAGCATCATCACCTCGCGGCCTGTTCTGCCGTGCCGCTGGAGGCATTACGTCATGAGCATTTTGTTACCTTACCTCAGGTACATTCAGACTGGGCCTTTTTACAGCGCGTATGCCTGCAAGCTGGGTTTAAGCCGATTGTTGTCCGTGAAGCAGTGGAGCCGCAGACGCTGTTGGCGATGATCAGTATGGCAATGGGGATCACCCTCATGGCTGATGGCTACGCACAGATCAACTGGCCAGGGGTGATATTTCGGCCACTGGAAACGCGAATACCGGCGGATTTATACATTGTTTTCGAGCAGGAGCAGGTGACATCTGCCCTGACAAAACTGATTGAGGCGCTGACTCAACCTTCGTCAGAGGGCGTGTAGCAAGCTAGAAATCTTCCAGCAGCTTCAACTGGCTGATGGTTAAGGGGTAGTAGAAGATATATCCCTGGATGCCAATCTCTTTGTATTCCTTGAGAAAATTGAGATCGGCTTGCTTCTCCACACCTTCACAAATAATGTGCAGATTCAGATGCTGCATATTTTTCAGGATCTGCTGTAAAGCATCCCGCCGGGTCTGATTGTGGCCAATACCATCAACAATTGAGCGATCAATCTTGATGGTATCAAAATTGAAGAGCCCTAAGCTGTCGATGTCGAGGCTTCCGGCGCCAAAATCATCGAGCGAGATGGTAAAACCATATTCTTTTGCCTTTTTTAAAAACGGCTCACTACGAATAAGCTGCTCTTTGGTCACCTTCTCACTGATTTCAATTTCAATGTTTCGCGGATTAACGCCGTTTTGAATACATTGCCGGTAAAATTTTTCCGGATAGTCAGGATTATTGAGAAGCTGATGCGAAAAGTTGAATGAAAATTTCAAATTTTCTTTTTTAGTAAGAAAATGGCAGATTAATTTGAATATAAAATCTGTAATGACCCCTACTAAGCCATGCTGTTCTGCACTATCTATTATTTTTTGTGTGGGTATAGTAAGGCCATCTTCATTTTTAAACCTGGCAAGAGCTTCGTAACGGTCAATTTTTTGGTCATACATACTGACGATGGGTTGAAACTCCGCAGTCATGTGAAATTTCTTATTATTAAAATTAAAAACTTCTGCTTCCATTTCTTTTTCGCCCCATCAACACACAAGAACGCTTTTTAAAATCCCATCCATTACATATTTTAATCATTTATTCAGGATATTTAAAAATTGTTTTAAATGATCAATAAATACCATTTGATAGATATTACCTATCATGATTAACTTAACGATCGCTGCAATCTATTCTTTACGGGGGGGTGTTGTATTTTGTTAAATGATAAATGCAGAGTATAAATCCAATAATTTCATTTATTTCATAAAGTTATTCCTAATTAGTAGTGATAACAACATTATTTCAACTGATATGGATATGGGTGAAGAAATCGATTCTGATATTTCTGTTTACAATTTACATGTTGTTAACATTCGCCTTATCAAACCTGGCAACAGTTTTTTCTAAGCATTACTGTTTAAATTCTTTCATGTTTTTTGATTATGACAATAAGATTACAGAAAAACCTAAAAATGTATTTGTAATATATAATTTGAAATGTGACTCATGGAGAAGCCAGGCGGCTCTCAGTACTGCTAATTTAATGAATAAGAATAACCAATAATACGCAATGGTGATTGCGCCGGAAGGCAGACAAGATATATTATTTAACCAAAGGTAAACCTTTTCATCACAGCGCAAGAAAACACCACGACCATTGCTTTAATAGGTACATATTTTATGGAAATGTTACCCTCACCTTCAGCCAGTATAATTCGGTCGATGCTCCAGCATCCGCATATAGTTTCGGTGTACACCAGAGAGATGCATTATGCATTGCAGGCAGAAGTGGCAGAATTCAATGCCGATGCCAGTAAGCTGATTCTGGAAATTGAGTATGACGGCACCGATTATGAACAGTATCTGTCAGAAGGTATTCTCAGTCTCGATCTGGAGATGCTGGGTAGCGCGGAAAACTCAGCACGCGAGACGTATAGCCTGAGCGATCTTTCGAGCAAATTCTTTAAAACCGACAGTATGCTGTATCGCCTGGAATGTCAGCTTCCTGAGTCGGTATTTCTGGCTGAAAGCAGAGGCGGGGTACGCATTCCCTTTATTCTCGGTATGCACGCCAGGACGCGTATTGAGATATTTCCTCATGCCCTCAGCATTGCGGGCATGCTGCGTAATATTTCAACCGGGGGTTGCATGGTTGAAATTGAGCTCGTCGAAAGCATTGCGCTGGAAGTCGGCCAGGCTATCCCCGACATTACGCTGGAGTTTCCTAACGGGCGGGCGTTCTCCACTCGCGGCAGGATCCGCCATGTCCGTCCCGTCGGCCAGAATGGCTATGCGGCCATTGGCATACAGTTTGTCGACCTGTCTGCGGCGCAAATTGAGTCACTGCTTTACTACGTCAATGAATCGGAGAGAGAAGCGGCTCACCGTGTAGGGATGAAGGGCAGTATGGTCTATGCCTCGCCCCTGTTTATTCCTGGCCCCAAAGAACGACAATTGCGGCTCAGAGAGATGCAAGAAAGGGAGAGGCGTATGCGGCAACCACCGATGGAGCGCGGTGTTCTGGAAGTCGCTAACCGTTTGCAGATTGGCCTGATGCAGTTGAAAAACAGAAATACTTTCCCATCCGGGCTCTTTTACGACTGCGTGGATACCCTGCTCTACCTTGTGAAGCAGGACAGGAAAGCCTTTCTCTATGCGCTGTCGTCACTGCGCGATGAACCAGAGTGGGTCAGGCATGCCATTCAGGTGGCCGGTAAGTTAGCCGATCTTCTTTTGCTCCGGGATCCGCACGATCCCAGAGTCCGCGAAGCCCTGCTCGGCACGTTGCTGCATACCATGGGTAAACCGCTGCTGGTGAGCGCTCAGCTTCCGTCACTGAAGATGAATATGAATCCGGCGCAAAAAGGGATCCTTCGCCAGCATGTGGCTGAAATGCAGCTCAAGCTGGACACCCTTGGCTGGGTGGCGAGCCCGGTGTGCGCCGATATCATGCAGAATGCCAATGAACGGCTGGACGGCAGAGGTTATCCGGCAGGCAAAAAAGGCACACAGCTCTCAGAGCTTATTCACCTGCTCTGCGTCATCAAAATCATTAATAAGCTCACCAATTCACGAAACGGTGCTCAGCCTCGCTCACCTTTCTCCGCCTACAGACGTGTGTATGAAGCGAGCAGCGCGTACGACCGGGTCATTTTAATGGAGTATGTGCAGACCTATGGGTTTTATCCCATCGGCAGTCTGGTGAAATACACCAGCGGTTTCCTCGGCTGGGTGATGGATATTGATAAGAAAGGTAAACCGAGCGAAGTTCACCTGGTTAAAAATCTGCGTTTCCCGGAGACAACCATCAGCAGCGTGGTCTCAAGAAGTGATTTAACCCAGGTAGGTAAACTGGTTGAGATTGTCGATCCGGCGGAATATGCAATGAAAGTCACCCGACTCTAGGGCGCAGTATGTCTCTGCACGGGCCAGCTTTTGCTGAGCTGGCCCGCGTATTCCTCTCTCGTCACCCATTATGTTGCGTGCCCCTGAATGCTGTTGGCTGCAAAATCGCCATACACTCTTTTCGCACTACGGATAGGGCATTTTTAATCTCAGCAAGCCGGTCATTAAAACGGTACGACGGCACCACGACGGAGATGGCATGCGCCGACTGCCCCGGTATGGCGAGAGGAATGCCCACCGCACAAATCCCTTGCGCATGTTCTTCAAGATCAAATGAAAAGCCTGAGGCTCGTACCTCATCAATCTCTTTAAGCAACGTAGAGACATCGGTTTTCGTGTTTTGGGTCAGCGCCGGCATCTGCTCTTTGAGCAGGGAAATGATTTGTTCATTCCCGAGCAACGACAACATCGCTTTACCATTTGCCATGGCATAAATGGGTTTTGGCCGGTTGTAGACAGGCACAACACGCACTGCCTGATCGCTGACAATACGATCGAGGAAAATCACTTCACGACCATAGTATGTTGATATTTCAACGGTTTCTCTTGTTGTCTCGAATAACATTTCCAGAGGATGGCGTAACTGAGCCACCACGTCAGAATAGGCATTGCGGGCCAGCTCATGGATGCCCCAGCCAAGCCGGACGCCACACTCTCCTGATTCCACCAGGTTCTCAACCGCCAGTGTTTCGACGATACGCTGTACGGTTGAACGCGGCAGATCACTCAAACGCGCCAGTTCTCCCAGGCTGATGCCACGCTCATTCAGCAGACGTAATATTTTAATTGCTCTGGAGATAACCTGAATACCTTGTACCTTTTTCATCCCCCACCTCACATGATGTACCGCAATGCGGTTAATATTGTATTGTTTTTAACGGAGCGTATTATGGCCTGATGGCGTTGTTTCACGAAAACGTATGCAACACGGCTCGCGAAAAACGCCTGTATTCGGTTATCCGCCTTTATGTTTCCTCATGACCGCTGGCAAAAAGATAACCGAAAATTTCATGATTATCATGCTGTTAAACATCTTGTCTTCCGGAGGTTTGCTGTGGGATATGCAACAACTAACCCGTATACGGGTGAAGTTATCAAAACATTTCCAGATGCGACGGACTCGTTTGTTGCTGACGCGATATCGAATGCGCACCATGCGTTTCTTGCGTGGAAAAATACAGCCTTTTCAACCCGCGCGCGAATTCTACAAACCGCCGCCGATCTGCTACGCGAACAGAAGGATGAATTCGCCCACCTGCTAACGCTCGAAATGGGAAAATTAGTGGGTGAAGCCTATGCAGAGATCGAATTATCTGCACAAATATTTGAATACTATGTCCATAACGCCGAGCGCCTTCTTGAACCTGAAATACTCCCCGTGGCCAATCTGCAAGAAGCCACGGCACAGATTGTTCATGAGCCACTGGGGGTTCTGCTGGCGATCGAACCCTGGAACTTCCCCTATTATCAGATTGCCCGCATCATTGCACCGCAGCTTTCCGCCGGTAATACCATCCTGTTGAAACATGCGTCGAACGTGCCGCAAAGTGCCGCTCGTTTCGAACGACTGATGAAAGATGCCGGGCTACCGGACGGGGGCTTCACAAATTTGTATGCCACCCGTAAGCATATTGAAATGATCCTCAACGATCCCCGGGTGCACGGCGTAGCCTTGACCGGCTCAGAAGGCGCCGGCGCGACGGTTGCCCAGCAGGCCGCCAAAGCCCTGAAGAAATCGACGCTGGAGCTTGGCGGCGCCGATGCGTTTATCGTTCTGGCAGACGCTGACCTGGAAAAAACAGCCAAATGGGCGGTCTTTGGTCGCCACTGGAATGGAGGCCAGGTCTGCGTCTCCTCGAAACGCATGATCATCGTTGATAACGTTTACGACGAGTTTTTACAGCGCTACACCCAGGGTGTGGCAGCACTCCGTGCAGGCGATCCCTTTGACGCCAGCACCACGCTTGCTCCTCTCTCTTCGCAGGAAGCGGCTGATGAGGTTAAACAAAAAATCCAGCTCGCCGTTGCGGCAGGGGCCGTTGCCCTGGAAGTGGGTCCAGCCGTTCCCCGGCAGGGCGCTTTCGTTCAGCCAACCATTCTGACGGAAGTCACGCCGGATAATCCGGCCTGGAACATGGAATTTTTTGGCCCGGTATCCATGCTCTTTCGCGCCAAAGACGAAGATGATGCAGTCAATATTGCGAACGACTCGCCATTTGGCCTGGGGGGTTCTGTCTTCACGGGCGATCCTGCGAAGGGTGCCGAGTTGGCGAAACGCATTTCAACCGGGATGGTGTACGTCAACCATCCCACCAGAGTGAAAGCAGATTTGCCGTTCGGCGGGTTGCGGCGTTCGGGCTATGGACGTGAGCTGACCGGACTAGGAATAAAAGAGTTTGTGAATCACAAATTAATTTCTATTGTTGATATTGATGCTGAATTCTAGAGATAACGTAATGAGTTCAATTAAACTACTTGGTATTTCTGGTAGCCTGCGTAAAGCCTCGACCAACCGTGGACTGCTTCGCGCTGCCCAGTCTGTGCTGCCATCTGGCGTATCTCTGGATATCGCCGAGCTGCAGGATGTTCCTTTTTATAATGCCGACATCGTCGGGATACCGGAATCGGTACAACGCATTGCGCATCAGGCGCAGCTTGCGGACGGGTTTATCTTCGCCTGTACTGAATATAACTATTCTATGGCTCCGGCACTGAAGAACATTCTTGACTGGCTTTCACGCCAGCCCGATACCCCGCTAAACGACAAACCTGCGGCACTGATGGGCGCGGGCGGAGGCATGGGCACGTCTCGCGCGCAATACCATTTGCGCCAGAGCTGCGTCTTTTCAATGTTTATCCACTGAACAAACCAGAAGTGTTCGCTAATGCATTTGCCGGCGGCTTCGACGAGCAAGGCAACCTGCACGATGAGAAAATACTGGCGTTAATCACCAGTCAAATTAGCGCGCTCACCGATGTGATTAAGCAGAAGAAATAATCATTGAGGCATTGCTGCCCGGAAGCTTCACCTTCCGGGCAGTATGGTGCATAACAACCGGGAGAGAATTTCAGACCTGTCGCGTACAACTCTTTAGCTGGGATCGGCAACCAGCGCCTGCGCACATGCCGATGCGCTGGCCCATGCCCACTGGAAGTTATAGCCGCCAAGCCAGCCGGTTACATCCATCACTTCGCCAATAAAATAGAGACCGGGCACGTTACGGGCTTCCATGGTGCGCGAGGAAAGCTCATTGGTATCCACGCCGCCCAGCGTCACCTCCGCCGTACGGTAGCCCTCGGTGCCGTTAGGTTGCACGCGCCAGTTGGTCAGCGTTTCAACCAGTGTTTCCTGCTCGCGACTGTTAAGCTGCTTAAGGGTCAGATCCGGGATTTGCCCAAGCTGTTGCAGGCACTCCACCAGACGTTTCGGCAGTTGCGTCGCCAGGGTGTTTTTCAGACTCTGGTTTGGATGGGCCTCGCGCTGTTCATTTAACAGATTTTCAAGGTCGCACTCGGGGAGCAGATTAACGCTGACAAACTCACCGGCCTGCCAGTAGCTGGATATTTGCAGCACCGCTGGCCCGGAAAGCCCCCGATGGGTAAAGAGCAGGTTCTCTTTAAACACCGTGCCGTCTTCGGCGGTAATTACGCAAGGAACGGACACGCCGGATAGCACCTGGAACTGTTCCAGCATCGGCTTATGGAGCGTAAAAGGCACAAGTCCTGCGCGTGTCGGCAGCACTTTCAGGCCAAACTGCTCGGCAATTTTGTAGCCGAACGGCGTCGCACCCAGTCCCGGCATAGAGAGGCCGCCGGAGGCAATCACCAGTTTTGGCGCCGTCACCGTCGCACCATTCAGTTGCAGGCTATAGCCTTGATCATCACGCGCGACGCTAAGCACTTCGCTGCGTAAACGCATCACGACCTGCCCTTTCTCACACTCGGCCACCAGCATATTGACGATTTGCTCAGCAGAGTCATCACAGAAGAGTTGGCCAAGGGTCTTCTCATGCCAGGCAATAGCGTATTTTCCCACCAGCTCGATAAAATCCCACTGGGTGTAACGCGCAAGGGCAGATTTGCAAAAATGCGGGTTCTGACTGAGATAGGCCGCAGGTTCGACATAAAGGTTAGTAAAGTTACAGCGGCCGCCGCCAGACATCAGTATTTTACGGCCGGGTTTTTTACCGTTATCCACGAGAAGCACGCGTAATCCCGCCTGCCCCGCCTGAGCTGCACAAAACATTCCCGCCGCACCGGCACCAATAACAATGGCATCAAACCGTTCCACACTGCACCTCACCTGTTTTAGTCGCGGCGAATTGTAAATATTCCCGGCTGGTCACACCAGCCCGAATATAAACACAATGACCCATTCCATTGAAAAATATAAGAATATGCTTAATAAAAGCATACTTAACCATTAGCGATATCAAAAAAAGTCCATATTTCACTTTGCCGATGTCACTAAAGTCACTGATAATGCGCCGCGTTCATGTCCCCAAGATGGCGTAACGTCCTATGCTACATTTATTTGCCGGCCTGGATCTTCATACCGGGTTGTTACTTTTGCTTGCTCTGGTTTTTGTTCTGTTCTACGAAGCAATCAACGGCTTCCACGACACGGCAAACGCCGTAGCGACTGTTATCTATACCCGCGCAATGCGTTCTCAGCTAGCGGTTGTGATGGCAGCGGTATTTAACTTCCTCGGCGTTCTGCTGGGGGGGCTTAGCGTAGCCTATGCGATTGTGCATATGCTGCCGACCGATCTACTGCTTAACGTGAGTTCGGCACATGGCCTCGCCATGGTCTTCTCAATGTTACTGGCAGCCATTATCTGGAACCTGGGTACCTGGTATCTCGGGCTGCCAGCCTCCAGTTCTCACACCCTGATTGGCGCGATTATCGGTATTGGTTTGACCAACGCCCTGATGACCGGCACTTCCGTGGTGGACGCGCTGAATATTCCAAAAGTGCTGAACATCTTCGGTTCACTGATCGTTTCACCGATCGTGGGTCTGGTGTTCGCTGGCGGGCTGGTGTTCCTCCTGCGTCGCTTCTGGAGCGGCAGCAAAAAGCGCAATCGCATTCACTTAACGCCTGCCGAGCGTGAAAAGCAGGACGGTAAAAGAAAGCCGCCGTTCTGGACCCGTATTGCGCTGATCCTCTCCGCCATTGGCGTCAGTTTCTCCCACGGCGCGAACGATGGTCAGAAAGGCATTGGTCTGATTATGCTGGTGCTGATTGGCGTGGCGCCTGCGGGCTTCGTGGTCAACATGAATGCTACCGGCTACGACATCACCCGTACCCGCGACGCGGTTAACAACGTGGAAGCGTACTTCCAGCAACATCCTGCGCTGTTGCAGAAAGTCATTGGCGTTGACCCAACGGCGCCTGTTCCGGCGTCTGGTGACGCTGCGGCCAGTCCGACCGAGTTCCATTGCCATCCGGGGCGCGCCATTATCGCGCTGGATAAAGCAAAAGAGATGCTGACCGGTATTGAAAGCTACGACAATCTGGCTATTGAGCAGCGCAGTCAGTTGCGTCGCATTATGCTTTGCCTGTCTGACATCACCGACCAGGTCACCAAACAGCCTGAAGTGAGCGCTGACGATCAGCGTCTGCTTAAGAAGCTGAAAGGCGATATGCTGAGCACCATCGAATATGCCCCGGTGTGGATTATTATGGCCGTCGCCCTGGCATTGGGTATCGGCACCATGATTGGCTGGCGTCGCGTGGCGACCACCATTGGTGAGAAGATCGGTAAAAAAGGCATGACCTATGCTCAGGGGATGTCCGCGCAGATGACGGCGGCCGTCTCAATCGGTCTGGCAAGCTATACCGGTATGCCGGTTTCCACCACTCACGTTCTGTCTTCTTCCGTGGCGGGGACGATGATTGTTGATGGCGGTGGATTGCAACGTAAAACCGTCACCAGCATTCTGATGGCATGGGTGTTCACCCTGCCAGCATCGATCCTGCTTTCGGGTGGCCTGTACTGGATATCCCTGCAGCTGATTTAGTCGATTTAAAAAAACAAAAAACGGGTCAGATTTCTGGCCCGTTTTTTTATGCTCAGTGCCATATCATCAACGCAATCAAACTCACTACGATCAAACCGCACAGTGCACTGGTTAAAACAAACTGACCGCGCACACGGTCACAACGGCGAATGAACTCATCATCATGATGATCGCGATAACGTTGGGCGTAGATATACCACACCAGACGCATCTGCTTACCAGGCTGTCCATGGGAGGTAAAGAAGCCTCCGCCATCTACATATTGATAAAGCAACGGGTCACAACCACGCAGTACCACTAGCAAAGCACGCAACGACGAATAATAACGTGCCATGTTAACAACACAAACGATGCATAAAGCCCAAAACAGTGCGACAGTGCTGATCATCATATCTACTCCCCCGGCGACCTGCCCACGGAGACCTGCTCCGGGACTACCGCTCCCAGATATCACCCAAGTCAATCAGTGAAGAGTGTTACCAATAACCGATCGGGATCACAAACTTAAATCCAAACGGCTCATTAAATAGTGTAGGAGATCAGTCTATTTTTTTGCCACATCATTACTCGTTCTATTGCAGCTGGTTATAAATATGACTTAAGGAAGGTGCGATTTAATCGTCAGTTATGAGAACATAAGGCTTTCTTTGCCATAGATTTTTCACGATGCCCG
>NZ_CBFFRJ010000075.1:0-25531 GCF_965644225.1 Phytobacter sp. V91
GTTTAATCTCGAATGTGTACTTCATAAGAACCTCCGAAAACTGGTTTGGGATTCCAGGTTTCGGGGTTCAGATCATTTGGGGAGAGGGTGAGGGGAACAGTCAGACTCGGGGCAAGAACTCACCCCAGCGTAAACGGGTCTGCATCCTGCCAGGCGGGAAATTTCTCGCGATACTCTTTCAGCGCCGTCAGCGATAACTCGGCGTCAATGCGCGTTGCCTGATGGGGTTCAGCAGTGGCAATGATCTCGCCCTGCGGGTTAATCACCCGGCTGTCACCCCGATAGTGATGCCCATTGCCATCAGTGCCCACCCGGTTACAGCCCGCCACATAAGCCTGGTTTTCAATGGCCCGGGCTACCAGCAGCGACTGCCAGTGCAGCGAGCGGGGCGCAGGCCAGTTGGCAACGTAAAGCGCAAGATCGTAATCATCACGGTTACGCGACCACACCGGGAAACGCAGGTCGTAGCAGACCAGCGGCAGAATGCGCCAGCCACGCCACTCAAATACCACGCGCTCATTACCAGCTGCATAATGATGATGCTCATCCGCCATGCGGAACAAATGGCGCTTGTCGTAGAAATGCACCTCGCCCTCAGGTTCCACCAGCAAGAAACGGTTGACCGGGCCACGTTCAGTTTGCAGCGCCGCGCTTCCGGCTATCAACGCGTTAGCCTGCTGCGCTTTGTTTTGCATCCAGGCGATGACATCCTGCTGGGGTAAGGATTGCTTTGCCGCTTCCATGGCAAAACCGGTGGTAAACATTTCCGGCAGGATAATCACATCACGCCCGGCAATACCTTCCAGTTGACGATCAAAGTGGCGCAAATTTGCTGGGCCATCCATCCAGACCAGCGGTTGTTGTAGCAGCGTTAATTTTAAACCCGGCACGATTAAGCTCTCCTGAAACAGCATTTTTACACTGTAGCACGAGAAAATAAGATGTTGTGGGAATAAAAAGCCCCGCTTTAAGCGGGGCAAAGAACGCATTCACCTGGCGTTAAGCCGCCTGTGGCTTACGCACTTTTTCCTCGGGCTTTACTGGCCGGGTAGCCAGTTCCTCCGGCTCGAAGTCATCCACATTAATACTGCGTAAACGGCTGATTTCGGCTTTTTGCAGAATATCGGCTTCGTCCTGATTGATAAGTCCACCCGCCAGCGCTTCTTGCGCCAGCTCATCCAGGCGGGTAAACGGCAGGTTTTTGCCCAGCTCCTTGCAAATGCGCTGATGGATCGGGTCGGCGGCCATCACATCCAGCAGCGCCTCTTCCAGCAGACCCACCGGGTTGTGTTCACTCGGCGTCAGGTACTGACCGCGGCCAATACGTGAGCGGGTCGCGCACGGCGTTTGCAGAATTTTAGCCACCTGGTGGTCAAGGTTATCCGATGGCGCGAGGTGGTGGCGTCCGATGGGGAAAATCACCACCCGCAGCAGCCCGGCAACGAGACGATTCGGGAAGTTCGCCAGCAGATCATCCATTGCCTGCTCTGCCTGATAAAGCGCATCCTGCACGCCCCAGTGCACCAGCGGTAAGTCCATCTCATTACGGCCTTCATCGTCATAACGTTTCAGTACCGCAGAGGCGAGGAAGGTCTGGCTTAAGATATCGCCAAGGCGGGCAGAGATGCGCTCGCGACGCTTCAGACTGCCGCCCAGTACCGCCATGGACACATCCGACAGCAGCGCAAGGTTAGCGCTCAGGCGGTTAAGGTGCTGATAGTAGCGTTTAGTGACGTCATGAGTCGGTGTCGCACTGGTTAGCCCGTGGGTCAGGCCCAGCCAGAAGCTGCGCATTTTGTTACTGCCCACATGACCAATATGTTTGAACAGCAGTTTGTCGAAGGCATCCACATCGTTATTCTGCGCCGCGGCCATCTCATCCAGCACATAAGGATGGCAACGAATTGCCCCCTGGCCGAAGATCATCATGCTGCGGGTCAGAATATTAGCCCCTTCAACGGTGATGGCGATGGGGGCGCCCTGGTAGGCACGAGCAAGGAAGTTACCTTCACCCAGCATGATGCCTTTGCCGCCTGCGATATCCATCGCATCGATAATCGACTGCTGGCCACGGTGAGTACAATGGTATTTTACGATTGCCGAGAGCACCGCCGGTTTCTCGCCCAACATAATGCCGTAGGTGATCAGCGCCGCTGCGGCATCCATGACGTATGCATTACCGCCAATACGCGCCAGAGGCTCCTCAATACCTTCCATCTTACCGATGGCCACTTTGAACTGACGGCGAATATGCGCGTAAGCGCCAATCCCCAGGGCAACGGATTTCAGGCCGCCCGTTGAGTTGGATGGCAGCGTAATGCCACGACCTACGGACAGGCATTCCACCAGCATACGCCAGCCCTGACCGGCCATTTTCGGGCCGCCGATGATGTAATCAATCGGCACAAAGATATCTTCGCCGCGCGTCGGACCGTTCTGGAATGGCACGTTAAGCGGGAAGTGGCGACGGCCAATCTCCACGCCGGGCGTACTGGTGGGAATAAGCGCGCAGGTGATCCCCAGATCCTCTTCGCCGCCCAGCAGTTTCTGCGGATCGGAGAGTTTAAACGCCAGACCCAGCACGGTGGCGATAGGGGCCAGCGTAATGTAACGCTTGTTCCAGGTCAGGCGCATACCCAGCACCTGTTCTCCCTGCCAGTTGCCCATGCAGACCACGCCGGTATCCGGGATTGCCCCCGCATCTGAACCGGCTTCCGGGCTGGTCAGCGCAAAGCAAGGAATTTCCTGGCCGCGCGCCAGACGCGGCAGATAGTGATCTTTCTGCTCTTTGGTGCCGTAGTGTTGCAGCAGCTCGCCCGGCCCTAAAGAGTTCGGTACGCCGACGGTAATCGCCAGAATACCGGAGACGCCGGACAGCTTTTGCAGCACCCGGGACTGGGCATACGCGGAGAATTCCAGCCCGCCGTACTCTTTTTTGATGATCATGGCGAAAAAGCGATGCTCTTTCAGGTACGCCCACAGCTCCGGCGGCAAATCAGCCATTTCATGGGTTATCTGGAAGTCGTTTGCCATCCGGCAGGCTTCTTCCACCGGGCCATCAATAAAAGCCTGTTCTTCAGCAGTGAGGCGCGGCTGCGGATAGTTGTGCAGTTTTTTCCAGTCCGGGTTACCGCGGAACAGATCGCCTTCCCACCAGGTGGTACCGGCATCAATGGCTTCTTTCTCGGTGCGCGACATTGGCGGCATCACTTTGCGAAAGCCACGGAATACCGGCGCGGAGATCAGCGATTTACGCATCGGGACAAAGTTGAAAGGCACCAGAATAATGGCCAGGGGCACCAGCACCCAGATTGACCACAGGCCAGATGCGCCGAGCAGGGCGGTCCAGACTAATAAGGTAACGCTGCCGAGCAGCAAACTGACCCGGTGGTAAAAGAGAACACCGAGAAGTACAACCGTTGCGAGAATACTCAAAATCATCATAGAGAAAAGCTCCCTGTCTTGTAGGAGGTCTGACCACTTGTGATGATATCGTTTTAGTGGATGTTATTTCTTTTAGCAATGTGTTTACAAAGTAATTACAACCTGGTTCACATTGTTGGGGGAGATTGTGGCACGAAAAACGAAAACACCGGGTGATATGTATGGCTTTGGCTTCTCGACACGGATCCTATCCGGTAAACTGCGCTCGAGAATTTACATTCATACTGCATACTGAAGGATATCCTCATGTACCAGGATCTGATTCGTAACGAATTAAACGAAGCCGCAGAAACGCTGGCAAACTTTTTAAAAGATGATGCCAATATCCACACTATCCAACGTGCCGCAGTGCTGCTGGCAGACAGCTTTAAAGCCGGTGGCAAAGTGTTGTCCTGCGGCAACGGCGGTTCTCACTGCGACGCAATGCACTTTGCGGAAGAGCTGACCGGCCGCTACCGTGAAAACCGTCCGGGCTACCCGGGGATTGCGATCTCTGACGTCAGCCATCTGTCCTGCGTCAGCAACGACTTCGGTTACGACCACGTTTTCTCTCGCTACGTTGAAGCTGTTGGTCGCCAGGGCGATGTGCTGCTGGGGATTTCCACTTCCGGTAACTCTGCTAACGTCATCAAAGCCATTGATGCTGCGCGCGCGCAGGGTATGAAAGTCATCACGCTGACCGGCAAAGACGGCGGCAAAATGGCCGGTACTGCGGATGTTGAGATCCGTGTGCCGCATTTCGGTTATGCTGACCGTATCCAGGAAATTCACATCAAAGTGATCCATATCCTGATACTGCTTATCGAAAAAGAGATGGAAAAAGCCTAAGAAGGCGATTTTATTTGCCAGTTTGTATGCGCTGACCGTGTTCAGACTGGCTGCAACAATTACGCCTTCTCCTTTTGCCAGGCGTTGTGGGGGTGTTGTATGTGCGAACTGCTCGGGATGAGCGCCAATGTGCCGACCGATATTTGCTTTAGTTTCACCGGGCTCGTCCAGCGTGGCGGCGGAACCGGGCCGCATAAAGACGGCTGGGGCATTACCTTTTACGAAGGCAAAGGTTGCCGTACGTTCAAAGATCCACAACCCAGTTTCAATTCCCCGATTGCCCGCCTTGTGCAGGAATATCCGATCAAATCCTGCTCGGTTGTTGCCCATATTCGTCAGGCAAACCGGGGCGAAGTGGCGCTGGAAAACACCCATCCGTTTACCCGCGAGCTTTGGGGCCGCAACTGGACCTACGCCCATAACGGGCAACTAACCGGCTATAAGTCGTTAGCGACGGGCAATTTTCGCCCGGTTGGGGAAACCGACAGTGAGAAAGCCTTCTGCTGGCTGCTGGATAAACTGACGACCCGCTATCCACGTACGCCTGGCAATATGGAAGCGGTATTTAAATATATTGCCACCCTGGCGGCGGAGCTACGTGAGAAAGGGGTGTTTAATATGCTGCTGTCGGATGGGCGCTACGTGATGGCGTTCTGTTCTACCAACCTGTTCTGGATCACCCGCCGCGCGCCGTTTGGCGTCGCAACGCTGCTGGATCAGGATATCGAAATTGATTTTCAGCGGGAAACCACACCTGACGATGTGGTCACCGTGATTGCCACGCAGCCGCTGACAGGCAACGAAACCTGGCAAAAGATTATGCCAGGCGAGTGGGCGTTATTTTGTCTCGGGGAGCGTGTAGTTTGACGCCAGCTGTGGGTGAACAACTTCGTGGCTCAGCGGCTTGCTGACCACGTAGTTTCCGTCCACAACGGAGACCACCGGCGGCTTACGGGTTTGTTCAAAGAAATCATAACCCTGTTTTAGCTGCTGCCAGAATTTGGCGAAGTTCGAGTACTTATGGCGCTGCATATTCGCATCGGTCATCCGGAACGGATAAATACTCAGCTGAACATTCGGTTGGCCAAACACAAGGGCCGCGGTCACGAACTGGAAAATCTCATCGATCTGTGAATCCGTCATGGCGTAACAGCCAATAGAGACGCACGCGCCGTGGATCATCAGGTATTTTCCTTCATAGCCATGGGCACGGTCATAGGCGTTCGGAAAGCCGATATTAATGGCTTTATAAAAACGGCTGTCAGGCTTTAACTGGTTACGCTGGACGGAATAGAACCCTTCCGGACTTTTGAAATCCCCCTGACGCTGTTTAGGTCCCAGCCCGCCGGAGTAATTACAAATTTTATAGCTGTTGAGGAGTTGGTACTGCTCACCCATTTTGACGTAGAGATCAAGGGTGCGCTCTTCTTTGAAGATTTGGATGTAAACCGGCGACCCCATCAACTGCTGCTTATATTCTTTGCTGATCGGCGTTGTTGAACTGTTGCTCGATACACCAGCAAACGACACGCACGGCATCATAAGCATCGCAAGAAAAAATGCGATTTTGCGCATACTGCTTGTTTCCTTGATAAAGCTGACACCATATTGCCAGGACGGCAAAAGAGGCCCGTGATTCAGATTAATCTGGTTCGGGTGCGCCCACATTAGCATCACGGTAGTTTTTCGCAAGCCCGGATCGCAGCGTTTTTGCTGTGGTTTTTCCGTCACTTCTCATTTTCATTTATTATGCTGTATACTTATCCAGTGTTTGTGGGGTGAGATTATGCGCAAAATCATACATGTCGATATGGACTGCTTTTTCGCGGCGGTAGAGATGCGCGACAATCCTGCCCTGCGCGATGTTCCCATTGCCATCGGCGGCAGTCGGGTCCAGCGCGGCGTCATCAGCACCGCCAACTATCCGGCACGAAAGTTTGGCGTGCGCAGCGCCATGCCCACCGGCATGGCGTTAAAACTTTGCCCACATCTCATTTTGTTACCTGGTCGTTTCGAGGCCTACCGGGAAGCCTCGAACCAGATCCGTGACATCTTTTCCCGTTACACCACCCTTATTGAACCTCTGTCACTGGATGAAGCCTATCTGGACGTTACCGACAGCCCTCACTGCCACGGCTCCGCTACGTTGATGGCTGAAGAGATCCGCGAGACTATTTTTCGCGAAACGCAGCTTACGGCTTCGGCAGGTATCGCCCCCATTAAGTTTCTGGCCAAAATTGCCTCTGATTTAAATAAGCCGAACGGGCAGTATGTGATTGCCCCCGCGGACGTACCCGCTTTTTTACGTACATTGCCGCTGTGTAAAATTCCCGGAGTCGGAAAGGTCTCAGCGGCAAAGCTGGAAACCTTAGGGCTCAAAACCTGTGAAGATGTGCAGAACAGCGATCTGGCTATGCTGCTTAAGCGTTTTGGCAAATTTGGCCGGGTGCTGTGGGAACGCAGTCAGGGGATTGACGAGCGGCAGATCAGCAGCGAGCGGCTGCGAAAATCCGTGGGCGTCGAGCGCACACTGGTGGAAGACATTCACCAGTGGGAAGAGTGTGAAGCCATTATCGACAACTTATACGCCGAGCTGGAGCGTCGCCTGTTAAAAGTTAAACCGGACCTGCTCATTGCCCGCCAGGGGGTGAAACTGAAATTTGCCGATTTCCAGCTCACTACCCAGGAACATATCTGGCCGCGTTTAAATAAAGAAGATTTGCTGACGACGGCACGTAAGGCATGGGATGAGCGGCGCAGCGGTCGTGGCGTGCGTTTAGTGGGCCTGCATGTGACGCTGCTTGATCCACAAATGGAGCGGCAACTGGTGCTGGGATTATAGCGATGCTGAATATCAGAAAATATAAAGAAAGTGACTTTGACGACCTGTGCGAAATTTTTCTGCGCGCGGTGATTGAGATGGCGAGTGAGGATTATTCCCCGCGCCAGATTGCAGCCTGGGCACAAATAGACGTGTCGCGCTGGCAGGATAAATTAGCCCATTCAAGGGTGCAGGTTGCGGTTATTAATGACCGCCCGGTGGGCTTTATTACCGCGGTGGGTTGTTATATCGATCTTCTGTTTGTTTCACCGGAATATATACGTCGGGGGATTGCCAGCGCATTATTTGACGCGCTCGTCAGGCAACTTCCGCAGGGGATGCTCACCGTGGATGCCAGTATTACGGCAAAGCCATTTTTTGAACGTCACGGTTTTCGGGTTCTTCAGCAGCAATCGGTCGAATCACGGGGCGTAAGGTTTGTGAATTACCATATGGCGCTGAAAAGGTCGGAAAAATTACCTTGCAATGAAAATAGTGGCTGATTACTATACGCGCACTTTCCACATAGTTGACTGCAAAGGGGGTTAATCATGACAACATATTTTAATAACTCAATTTGCAGACCTTTCCAGGATTAACTTCTTATTCCTCTGATTGTGTCTGCCACATCCTTATTTAAATTTTTAAGATGGATTGGTATATGGGCACACATGTTCATTATCTCTCTGACGCGGTTTCTTATATTGCGTCAGATGATTTATGGGTCGAAGGTTTAGCGACTCAACAATTACACACTACCGCACAATTACCCGGCATGCATCGCGTCGTGGGGATGCCGGATTTACACCCTGGGCGCGGCTACCCTATTGGGGCTGCATTTTTCTCGCTTGGTCGTTTTTATCCGGCGCTTGTCGGCAATGACATTGGTTGCGGCATGGCGCTGTGGCAAACGAATATCCTGCGGCGTAAATATAACGCCGATAAGCTCGAAAAGCGGCTGGCGGCACTGGATGACCATGCTGATGAAAACTGGCTGGCGGCGCATCTGCCCGAAAGCCACGCTGAACACCGCTGGCGCAATGCGCTGGGCTCTATCGGCGGCGGTAACCACTTTGCCGAGTTACAGCAGGTTGATGAGGTGTTCGACGCGGTTTGTTTTCAGCACGCCGGACTGAATGCGGACAACCTCCAGCTTCTGGTTCACAGCGGTTCCCGTGGCCTGGGGCAGGCGATTTTGCAGCAGCATATCACTGCATTTTCCCACTATGGCCTTGCCGAAGAAAGCGAACAGGCTGCGCATTATCTGTCTGAGCACAACGATGCCCTGGCGTATGCCCGCGTGAATCGCCAGCTGATTGCCCTGCGCATTTTGCAGCAGATTCGTGGGGACGGCGAAGAAGTGCTGGATGTTGCACACAACTTTGTCGAGCCGTGCAGCATCAAGGGTGAACAGGGCTGGTTACACCGCAAAGGGGCCACGCCAGATGGCTGCGGTCTGGTCATCATCCCTGGCTCCCGGGGCGATTACAGCTGGCTGGTGCAGCCCGTGGCGAGTGAAGAGACACTGCATTCTCTGGCTCATGGCGCCGGGCGAAAATGGATGCGCACCGAGTGCAAAGGGCGGCTCTCCGGCAAATTTAGCCCGCAGCAACTGGCACGAACAGAGCTTGGCAGTCGGGTGATTTGCCGGGACAAACAGCTGATCTATGAAGAAGCGCCTCAGGCTTATAAGTCCGCCGAAAGCGTGCTGAGCTGTCTGGTGGACGCCGGGCTGGTTCGTCCGATCGCGCGTCTGCGCCCGGTATTAACGCTGAAAACCAGCGGAGGGAAGTCAGCATGATGTTATTGCAACTCTCTTCAGCCCAGGGGCCGGACGAGTGCTGCCTGGCGGTGAAAAAAGCTCTTGATCAGTTGATCGCTGAAGCGGCAAAACAGCAGGTTGCGGTGACACTGGTGGAGACGGAAGAGGGCGCTCGCGCAGGTACTCTGCGTTCTGCTCTGGTCTCGCTGGATGGCGACACAGCGCTGGCACTGAGTGATCGCTGGAACGGCACCGTGCAGTGGATTTGCGCCAGTCCGTACCGCCCGAACCACCGGCGGAAAAACTGGTATGTGGGCATCAGGTGTTTTGTTACTGAAGAACAGGATTTGTCAGGCGATATTCGCTTTGAGACGCTTCGTTCTTCCGGCCCTGGCGGTCAACACGTCAATAAGACCGATTCGGCGGTGCGCGCCACCCATCTGGCAAGTGGGATTAGCGTAAAGGTTCAGTCGGAACGCAGTCAGCATGCCAACAGGCGGCTGGCGAAAGTGTTGATTGCCTGGCGGCTCGAACAAATACAGCAGGAAGGCGATGCAGCCTCAAAGGCGGAGCGGCGGATGTTCCATCATCAGATTGAACGTGGGAATCCGCTTCGGACGTTTACAGGCATGGCGTTTACAGAAAGGTAGTCGGCGGTAATAAAGCCGGATGGTGTGAAAAACGCCATCCGGCTTTTCAGTGAATTACTTCGCCGGAATAGATTTCAGCAGCTCAGTCAGCAGCGTCCAGTACTGGCCCACGCTTTCGATATGAACCTGCTCATCCGGGGAGTGCGGCCCGGTAATGGTTGGCCCGATAGAGACCATGTCCATCTCCGGATATGGTTTTTTGAACAGACCACATTCCAGACCTGCGTGAATGATCTGGATGTTCGGCGTCTTGTTAAACAGACGCTGGTAGGTTTCACGCACCAGATGCATCACCGGGGAGTTAGCGTCCGGCTGCCAGCCAGGATAACCGCCTTTCGGCGCGGTTTTCGCGCCTGCCAGGCGCCCCAGGGATTCCAGCATGCTCACGACGTAATCTTTGCCGCTGTCGATCAGCGAGCGGATCAGGCAGATGATTTCTACGCTCTCGTCCTGCATGGTGACCACGCCGACGTTCAGGGAGGTTTCTACCACGCCTTTCGCCACGTCGGAGTTACGGATCACGCCATTTGGCGTGGCGTTCAGCAGCTGGATAAACGCATCACGTGAAGCAGAGGTCAGTGCCTGCTTGTCAGTGGTGACCGCATCAAGCAACACAACCAGGTTTTTTTCTTTAATTTCCAGCTCGTTTTTCAGGATTTCCTGATAAGTTGCCGCCAGCGCTTTCAACTGCTCTGCTTTGTCTGCCGGTACGGCGAGGGTGGCGAAGGCTTCACGTGGGATCGCGTTGCGCAGGGTGCCGCCGTTGAAATCCACCAGTTGCAGATTCAGTTCAGCCGCATGGCCGACGAGGAAACGGGCCAGCAGTTTGTTGGCGTTGCCAAGACCCAAATGGATATCGCCACCGGAGTGACCGCCTTTCAGCCCTTTCAGCGTCAGCTTAAAGGTCTGTGAACCGGCAGCGATTGCCTCACGGGAAAGCGGCAGAGTGGTGATGAAATCAATCCCACCAGCGCAACCCATATAGATTTCGCCCTCTTCTTCAGAGTCGGTGTTGATCAGGATATCCGCCTGCAACCAGTTCGGCTGCAAACCAAAAGCACCGTCCATGCCCGCTTCTTCAGTCATCGTCAGCAGCACTTCCAGTGGGCCATGTACTACGCTGTCATCTGCCAGCACTGCCAGTGCGGATGCCATACCGATGCCGTTATCTGCGCCCAGCGTGGTGCCACGGGCTTTTACCCATTCGCCGTCGATGTAGGGCTGAATCGGATCTTTAGTGAAATCGTGTACGGTATCGTTGTTTTTCTGCGGCACCATATCGAGGTGGGCCTGGAGAACAACCGGTTTACGGTTTTCCATTCCGGCAGTTGCTGGTTTGCGCAGCAGAATATTGCCGACCTGATCGCGCTCTGCATGCAAGCCTTTTTCTTTCGCCCAGCCTAAAACATGTTCAGCAAGCTGCTCTTCATGATAAGACGGGTGTGGAATAGAACAGATTTTGGCAAAAATATCCCACAGCGGCTGTGGCGACAGTTGAGACAATTCAGACACGATGAGTCTCCTTTAAGAGACCTGAGAAACATAGCTTACAGGTCATAGGGTTAAATAAATGGATATCACAAGACGAGCTTGCGAGATTGCCCTGAGAATACCACTTAATTCCCCTCCTGTTAGTACGCGCCGCGTAAAAAGCCCAGGTAATACCCGCTAGCACTGGTTTTTAGCGCGTCAGATCTCTATAATCTCGCGCAACCTATTTCCCCGTAGAATACTTTTTAAGCCGTAGATACACAGGCTGGGACACTTCACATGAGCGAAAAATACGTCGTCACCTGGGACATGTTGCAGATTCATGCACGTAAACTGGCAAACCGCCTGATGCCTTCTGAGCAGTGGAAAGGCATTATCGCCGTCAGCCGTGGCGGTCTGGTACCGGGGGCGTTACTGGCTCGCGAATTGGGTATTCGTCATGTTGATACCGTTTGCATCTCCAGCTATGACCACGACAACCAGCGTGAAATGAAAATCCTCAAACGCGCCGAAGGCGATGGAGAAGGTTTTATCGTTATCGACGATCTGGTGGATACCGGCGGTACCGCCGTTGCGATCCGTGAAATGTACCCAAAAGCGCATTTCGTTACCATTTTCGCTAAACCGGCTGGTCGCCCGCTGGTTGATGATTATGTGATTGATATTCCGCAGGATACCTGGATTGAGCAACCCTGGGATATGGGCGTGGTCTTTGTACCGCCGATTTCCTCACGTTAATTCTTATCTGTCTTATTTGTCTTATCTCTGACGCCTGGCTCTGCCGGGCGTTGTTCTTTTTAGCGCATGCCGGGTTACAATAGCCGCCAGAACGACTTCACAGAGGCTGCGTACATGGCACAAGCGAACCTTAGCGAAACATTGTTTAAACCTCGTTTCAAGCATCCGGAAACCTCAACTCTGGTGCGCCGTTTTAATCAGGGCTCACAGGCTCATATCGATTCCACGCTGGATGGCAGCAACGCCCCGCACTGGTACCGGATGTTAAATCGCCTGATGTGGATCTGGCGCGGTGTGGATCCTCGTGAAATCATGGATGTGCAGTCGCGTATTGTGATGAATCCGGCTGAGCGCACCGATCCGGAACTCTATGATACCGTGGTCGGTTATCGCGGCGGCAACTGGATCTACGAATGGTCTACTCAGGCTATGCTATGGCAGCAGAAAGCGAGTCAGGAGCAGGACACTGCCCTCAGTGGCCGCCACTGGCTACATGCTTCAACCCTCTACAGCATTGCTGCCTATCCGCATATCAAAGGCGATGTTCTGGCTGAGCAAGCGCAGGCGTTGGCGAATCGCGCCTATGAAGAAGCCGCGCAGCGTCTGCCGGGAAAAATGCGTGAGAAGGAGTTTGCCGTTCCTGGCGGCTCGCCGGTGACCGGCTTTTTACATATGCCAGAAGGCGATGGACCATTTCCTACCATCCTGATGTGCGGCGGGCTGGATAGTCTGCAAAGCGACTACTACACCCTGTATGAACGTTATTTCGCCCCGCAGGGTATCGCCATGCTCACGCTGGATATGCCCTCCGTCGGCTTCTCCTCTAAATGGAAACTCACCCAGGACTCCAGCCTGCTGCACCAGCAGGTGCTTAAAGCGTTACCCAATATTCCATGGGTTGATCATACCCGTGTCGCTGCTTTTGGCTTCCGCTTTGGGGCTAATGTGGCGGTACGTCTGGGTTATCTTGAGTCTCCACGCCTGAAAGCCGTGGCTTGTCTGGGGCCGGTTGTTCATGCATTGATGACTAATCCGCAGCAATTGAAGCGTGTTCCGGAAATGTATATGGACGTGCTGGCCAGCCGCCTGGGGATGCACGATGCCTCGGACGAAGCGCTGTGCGTTGAACTGAACCGCTATTCACTAAAAACGCAGGGGCTGCTGGGCCGCCGTTGCCCGACGCCAATGCTTTCCGGCTTCTGGAAAAACGATCCGTTCAGCCCGGAAGAGGAGTCGCGTTTAATTACCTCGTCATCTGCAGATGGGAAATTACTGGAAATCCCGTTTAATCCTGTTTATCGCAATTTCGATAAGGCGTTACGGGATATTACTAAATGGATCGGTAACCGATTTGATTAATAGTTTTGGTTAATCAGTTTCGTTAATCGATTGCTAATTTCTTGTGGTTTGGTAAAACAGTTGCATCACAAAAGGAGATCGCAATGACCTTACCGAGTGGACATCCGAAAAGCAGACTGATTAAAAAGTTTACCGCGCTGGGCCCGTATATTCGGGAAGAACAATGCACCGGGAATCGCTTTTTTTTTGATTGCCTGGCCGTATGCGTCAATGTTAAACCCGCCCCTGAGAAACGTGAATTCTGGGGATGGTGGATGGAGATGGAAGCCCAGGAAAACCGCTTTACCTACAGTTATCACTTTGGGTTGTTTGATAAAGACGGGCAATGGAAGACTGCGGTGATCAAAGATGCAGAAGTGACCGATCGCCTGGCCTTTACCTTGCGTGAGTTTCATGAGCGCGCCCGCGAACTGCTGGTGTCGCTGGATCTCAAACTGGAGCCTGCGGATAACTTCTCTGACGAGATTAAGCTTACTGCGTAAACGTCGTTAAATATCGGGTCAAACAAAAACGCCACGCAATGAACGTGGCGTTTTTATATGGCGAAGACTTAGAACTGGTAAGTCACACCAACCGCAACGATGTCGTCGGTGAGGATGCTGCTGCCAACATATCTGGTGAAATCAGATTCGTCGATCTGGCTGATTTTATAGTCAACCATGGCAGAGAAGTTTTTGTTGAAGTAGTAAGTTGCGCCAATATCAACGTATTTAACCAGATCCTGGTCGCCCCAGCCATTTTCGAGGTCTTTACCTTTGCTCTGCACGTAACCCACGGACGGACGCAGGCCGAAGTCGAACTGGTACTGAGCAACCACTTCGAAGTTTTCGGAGGTGTTAGCAAAACCTTTGCTGCCGACTGGGGTCATGTTCTGCGCGACGCTGTACATAGCGGCCAGGTAGATGTTGTTGGCATCGTATTTAACGCCGGTAATCCAGGCTTCCGCATTTGAACCTTCACCCAGGGCCTGGGTATTTTGCAGGTAAGTACGGTTAGATTTGGCGTAAGCGCCAACGATGGTGAACGGGCTGCCGCCGAAGTTGTAGGACAGAGAAGTACCGAAGCCGTCGCCATTCTGTTTAGACGCAGAACGACCAGATTCGTTTTTACCCTGGTATTGCAGGCCGAGGTTCAGGCCATCAACCGCACCGAAGAAGTCGGTATTGCGGTAAGTTGCAACGCCGGTGGTACGTTTGGTCATAAAGTTGTCGGTACGGGTCAGAGAGTCGCCGCCGAATTCCGGGAACATATCGGTAACAGAGGCTGCATCGTACAGGATACCCAGGTTACGACCGTAGTCGACTGAACCGTAGGTTTTCGCTTTCAGGCCGGCAAACGCCAGACGGGTTTTTGTGGCAGGCGAGGTGGTGCTGCCCTCTTCAATGTTACCCGCGAATTCAGATTCCCAACGACCAAAGCCGGTCAGTTGATCGTTGATCTGGGTTTCGCCTTTGAAGCCCAGACGCGCATAAGTTTTGTCGCCATTGTTGTTGGCGTCATCGCTCATGTAATGCATGGCTTTGATTTTACCGTACAGATCCAGTTTGTTACCGTTTTTGTTGTAGATTTCCGCTGCGTGTGAAGAAGCAGAAACAACGCCAACGCTCATCATCATTAATGCCAAAGTAGTTTTTTTCATTATGTTTCCTGATTTATTGTAATTAACTAACGCGCTTTGATTCGCCGAGCGTCGCCGCTCACATGAAAAATTCAGGTGAGTTTTTAACGTCTGCCAATTAAAGATTTATGACAATTCTTAATTTTTTTTTAGAAAACGTGTTTTACAAGTTATGTAATAAAAACGTCAAGTTTTGTAATTATGATTTCTGATTGCCCTCAAGGAATTTCTTATGTTGTGAAAAGTCACAGTTGGAAGTTGCCGCTGATCCTGTTACAAAGGCTGTTTACATTTTTTCTTCTACGTTGAACGGCAGAGAATCATGAGTGACAGCCAGACGCTGGTGGTGAAACTAGGCACCAGTGTGTTAACCGGGGGCTCGCGCCGCCTGAATCGCGCCCATATTGTTGAGCTGGTGCGCCAGTGCGCGCAGCAACACGCCGCAGGGCATCGCATTGTTATCGTTACCTCTGGCGCTATTGCCGCCGGGCGAGAGCACCTGGGTTACCCGGAACTTCCCGCCACTATCGCTTCAAAACAGCTGTTGGCTGCCGTCGGGCAAAGTCGCCTGATTCAACTCTGGGAACAACTTTTCTCTATTTACGGCATCCATATTGGGCAAATGCTGCTAACCCGTGCCGATATGGAAGACCGGGAGCGTTTCCTCAACGCCCGTGACACCCTGCGTGCGCTTCTCGACAACAATATTGTCCCCGTCATCAATGAAAACGATGCGGTTGCGACTGCGGAAATCAAAGTCGGTGACAACGATAATCTGTCCGCGCTGGCGGCAATTCTGGCTGGTGCAGACAAACTGCTGCTGCTCACGGATCAGCAGGGCCTCTTTACCGCCGATCCACGCAACAACCCCGATGCTGAACTGATCAAAGACGTTTACGGTATTGATGACGCCCTGCGCGCTATTGCCGGGGACAGTGTTTCAGGCCTTGGCACCGGCGGTATGGGCACCAAACTGCAGGCGGCTGACGTTGCCTGCCGCGCCGGAATCGAAACGGTGATTGCGGCGGGCAGCAAAGCTGGCGTGATCGGCGATGTGATGGCTGGCACCCCGGTCGGAACGCGTTTCCATGCTCAGGCCTCTCCGCTGGAAAACCGTAAACGCTGGATCTTTGGAGCGCCACCGGCCGGTGAAATCACCGTTGACGAAGGGGCAACTGCGGCAATTCTGGAGCGTGGAAGCTCATTGTTGCCAAAAGGGATTAAAAGCGTGACAGGTAATTTCTCCCGTGGTGAAGTGATCCGCATCCGTAATCTTGAAGGTCGCGATATCGCCCACGGTGTCACCCGTTATAACAGTGACGCGCTGCGCCGTATTGCGGGTCATCACTCGCAGCAAATTGACGCCATCCTCGGCTATGAATATGGCCCGGTGGCCGTGCACCGTGATGACATGATCATCCGTTAAGGAGCAGAAGTATGCTGGAACAAATGGGCAAAGCTGCCAAAGCAGCCTCGTACAAGCTGGCGTTGCTCTCCAGTCGCGAAAAAAACCGCGTGCTGGAAAAAATTGCTGACTATCTGGAAGCGCAAACCGCGGAGATCCTGCTGGCCAATGAGCAGGATGTGCAGGAGGCGCGCGCAAACGGTCTGAGCGAGGCGCTGCTTGACCGTCTGGCGCTGAATCCGGCGCGTTTAAAAGCCATTGCTGACGACGTGCGTCAGGTCTGCAAACTTGCGGATCCGGTAGGGCAGGTGATTGACGGCGGCTTGCTGGACAGCGGGCTGCGTATTGAGCGTCGTCGCGTGCCGCTGGGCGTGATTGGGGTGATTTATGAAGCGCGCCCGAACGTCACCGTCGATGTGGCGTCTTTGTGTCTGAAGACCGGCAATGCGGCCATTCTGCGTGGCGGGAAAGAGACCTGGCGGACCAACGCGGCGACGGTAAAAGTTATCCAGCAGGCGCTGGAAGAGTGCGGCCTGCCAGCCGGTGCGGTACAGGCGATTGAAAGCCCGGATCGCGCGCTGGTCAATGAAATGCTGCGCATGGACAAATACATCGACATGCTGATCCCGCGTGGCGGCGCTGGCCTGCATAAGCTGTGCCGTGAACAGTCGACCATTCCGGTGATCACCGGCGGTATTGGCGTGTGTCATATCTTTGTCGATGAGTCGGCTGAGTTTGCCCCGGCGCTGAAGATTATCGTCAATGCGAAAACCCAGCGCCCGAGCACCTGTAATACGGTGGAAACGCTGCTGGTGCATCAGGGGATTGCTGATGTCTTCCTGCCTGCTCTGAGCCAGCAGATGGCCGAAAGCGGCGTCACGCTGCACGCTGACGCGCAGTCCCTGAATATGCTGCAATCCGGCCCGGCTGCTGTTGTGCCAGTCAAAGCGGAAGAGTACGACAATGAGTTTCTGTCGCTGGATCTGAATGTGAAGATGGTGGCCGATCTTGATGACGCCATCGCCCATATTCGCGCGCACGGCACCCAGCACTCCGATGCCATTCTGACCCGTACTCTGCGTAATGCAGACCGCTTTGTGAACGAGGTGGATTCATCCGCTGTTTACGTGAACGCTTCCACGCGCTTTACCGATGGCGGCCAGTTTGGTCTGGGAGCTGAAGTGGCGGTCAGCACGCAGAAACTGCATGCGCGTGGACCTATGGGCCTCGAAGCGCTGACCACTTACAAGTGGATTGGTTTTGGCGACGATACGATTCGTGCCTGATTAACCCGCGGGTGATGCAAAAATAGCCGTTTGATTCTCAAGGGCATTGACGCATCACCCGGTTAGTTTTAACCTTTTGCCCCGTGGTTCACTTATGTGAGCCCATCCCTTCAAAGCCGATATAGCTCAGTTGGTAGAGCAGCGCATTCGTAATGCGAAGGTCGTAGGTTCGATTCCTATTATCGGCACCATTAAATCAATGAGTTACGAGATCCTCTTTCATAAAATCTTCCCGTTTTTTCTCTCGCGTACTTACTGGCGTACTTATTTAGCACGGTATAGCTCCTTATCATAACCTCCCCTCCTGAAAGCGTTAGCCTTTGACCCTTGGCTGAAATCCGGTTGTTGCATATAGTGGTGTAACGACATAAAGACCGGGCAACATAATGACAAAAAAAGAAAAAATGCTGGCGTTGCGAAAGTGGTTCAACCCAGATAACTATGACGCCTTGTTGGATCTTACCGTGGAAGAGTTACGCCAGGAGTTCAGGTACAGGCAGAACATGTTTTACTCTCTGGAAACGGCTATCGAGAGGCAACGCGAGAATCTCAACTATAAAGAGGAAGAACTGATTTTCTCTGGTCAGCCTGTCCTTACCGCTTCGCTAGGTGAAAATAAACTCTCTGTTGGCGAACATAACCTTGAAAGCGATCAACATGTCAGACTTTTCCCTGTCGGGTGGCTTTACCAGCTTATGGGTGTGATACGCAGAAGCAAAATCGTTCCTTTGGATGAGTTCGGGCGTCCTGAATCTGATTCACTCTATAACCGCTATCCGGCCTCGTGGTTCTGGGGAAAACTGCACGAATCCCAGAAAGGACGAATGATATTGCATATCAACCTGCGAGGTTCAACGGATGATGAAATCCTTGAATCCATGCGTTACCTGTTACCAAAGTGGCGTAAAGCAACCGGGGTGAAGCTAATCGACGGAAAGCTGGCGCTTAATTTTGGTGAGGTGATGATTAAGAAGCTGGTGGATTTTCGCATAATCCCCTTACTTGATTTGCTGTATTGGTCGGGGCGTAACGAGATAAAATTGAGTGATGCCGAGCTATCGGCGCTCATATACCGGGTAGGGATCGATGCGGTTCGTGGTGACTCCCAGATCAAGGAAACGGATAAACCGATGGCCCTTAAAGCCAAAACATACCATTTTGATAATCAGTTTATGGCTTTTTTGTATAAAAACAGATACATGATGGATATGAAAGTATCCGCTATCGTAGATAAGCTCAATCAGGAACAGGAAGAAAGAGAAGAAAAGAGAAAGTCAAGGGGTAAGGTATAAAAAATATTTCCTGGTAAAACTTGAAGGAGAGCGTTTCAGACGCCCTCTTTTTTTTTGGTCCATTTTTTAGCATGGCTATTCGCAATATCATTCTTCACATCAAAACAACAAAGGAGAAAAATATGAACCAAAATTATGAAAGTTTTATTCGCTTGTCAGAAGTAATAAAAAGAACAGGTATAAGCCGATCAAGCATTTATCGTCTGGTAAATAAAAATAAGTTTCCTGCACCAGTAAAAATAAGTGAAAAGACTATTGCCTTCATCGAGAGAGAAGTAAATGATTGGATTGAAAACCTGATCAATTCTTCACGCAATAAAGCAGCATGATTTAAATTAACATAAAAATAAAAGAGGTATCTATGAGTACACTAATTAAAAAAGCAACAAGAGAAATGGATAAACTGGACTGGGGTTATTTGGATATACTAGCAGAGTACTTATACACTCCGCACTGGATTGCCGATTTCGACGATAAAAAGAGCAAATTTTACAATATAATCATAATCTATCGTGATCTTGATCGCTTTGGTCAGGAATCACTGAAAAGTTATCTGGCGTATAGAAAAAATAAAATCATTTCAGAACGTTAATAATATAACAGCAGATTTTAAAAATGGTGAGTAAACGCCATATGGTTGGCGTTTGCCTGAAATAAACAATGGGAGAAATAAAAATGAAAACGTTTTATATAAGAAGCCTGTGCTTTAAAATTGATGTTAATATTTTTGATGAGTTTTATGAAGATGAACTAAGACGTGCAGTAAAACAAGGTTTGGATAAATGGATTACGGATACAGGGATCTTGAAACGGACAAACAAACAGAAAAAAGCGTCTGACAAGATAGCTTTGCAAGATTATTTAAATAAATATGCAATCAAGGAGTCGCATGTTAATGCAGTAGAGGTTAAAGTAAAGATCGTGTGGGATATGCCGTGGGTTAGGCAATAATGTGGAACAGCCCGAGATGGGCTTTCTCATCGTTTTTTATACCAAGAAGTGCTAATGGGTAGTGGTTGTGGCTAAACGGCGTGCTGAGTTCTACGCGGAGAACGGGGAAGAAGCTGCACAGCAGTTGAAAATCAAGAAAATGCTTGATCTGATAAGCAGGAATGGGGGGTACCGCTGCAAATGCATGTATAATGCATTTACCATTTCCATATGAACCCCTAACATGAATCGTTTGATTGAGATTGGTTTCATCAAGGTAGGATTCTGGCAGATTATAGATGGTAGTTTGAAGTATCACCTCGATGACAGATTCACAGATGTTAAAAACAACCTCTATGCATTCGTTTGTGATGGTGAAGTAAAATACGTTGGTAAAACCACTCGTTTACTACGTAACAGGATTGTACCATTATTCACGTCCTGGTCCTTCCCAATCTACGAATATTAAAAATAACGCTAATCTCATCGAGATGTTGTCTAACAATGTTGCAGTTGATATCTTCGTGCTTCCAGATTCAGGACTGATGCACTACGGGCAGTTTCACTTGAATCTTGCTGCTGGTTTTGAGGATTCAATCATTAGCGTCATTAGCCCTGAATGGAATGGCATTCAGCGTCCAGCACTGAAAAGTGAAGACGTAGTATCAACTGAACCTGAAATCATCACACATAGCAGTACTAAACAATTCACTTTCAACATGACAGATACGTACTGGCATAGAGGGTTCTTCAATGTGCCGGTAGTGAGTTCCCAATATTTTGGTAAAGACGGTGAGAACATCAAGATTGTTCTTCGTGATGGTGTGTCTTTCATCACTGCAATGATTAACCGAACTGCCAATCAGTCTGGTTCACCCCGCATCATGGGGGCATTGAGCTAAGACAGTATTTTCAACGCAGTTATATAATTGGTGATATTGCACCTTTCGAGTTGATCACACAAAATATGATGAAGGTAAAATGAAAAAGTATTACTTCCTATCAAAGCTCATTCAGTGGTAATAAACTGTGAACTATTACTCCTGGCTCAAAGCGGTCAAATTTAACACTCGGAATGAATGTAGCATAACCGCTTTGTAGTTTGTTATTGGCTGATTATACTTAGAATCTGTCTATTATCAAAAAGCTCAACCAGAACCGCTTCCAGTGCTTCTGGTTGCCACTTACTGGACAGGTAAAGCTCCTCCGTTCCTGTTTTGCCTATCAGGTCTTCTCGAACTGCTACCATGACAGTGCTAAGGATCTGGTCTTTACATGACAGTAGTTTTTCTTTGTCCAAAAAACGGAACCGACGACCGGAGAAAATCATTCTTAGGTAGTTCAGATAATTATCCTGAAACTGGTCATGACTGATGCCATTAACAGAGTAATAACGAATCAGGGATTCTGTTATTAGGCAGGCTATTCCGTCTTCGTCGTTATGGATGTTCAGTATTGCGTTTATTTCATTTTTTAGCATTTGTATCTCCATTTTTTATTTTTATTTCTTCGATAAATCTGGCTCTATCGCCATTAAACACCACAGCAGGATTGATATAGTAAATGTACTTTGATTTGCTTGGTGCTATGATCTGCTTATCTATAAGCTCTTTTATTCCTCGATAAAATACAGGATTGGATAAGTTGAAATCACACTGACTTGCTGTATCTTTTGCTGTTTCAAAATTCATATAAATCTGATCTTTACCAATCGCGTCAGAAATTGAAAAGAGAAATATGTAAAATAGCTTATTACCTGTCAGGGACAGATCAAAGAGAACACGGATTTTGGAAATGAAAAGCTTAACGAACTTCTCTTTATCTACTTCCTGTATAGAGTGAATGACACTTTCGTATCGTTCTCCCTCTGGTGATTCAAATTTTTCTCCACGAGCTACTGTTCTTCTTTTATCTTTCGTCTGGATCTCAATGCCGTTTTGCAATATAAATGGGTTCTTATCATAGGTGTTGTTATTCATAGTAGTTCCTTTTTTATTATTATAATATACATATATAACTATGGTTTCTGAAATGTCAAATATATTTTGAAGTGTTTTCTTCGTTTTAATGCTCAGGGATGAAGAGAAATACAACAAACCCGAAGAGAAAAAGAACAAACCCGAAGAAAGATCTACAAACCCGAAGAAAAATCAACAAACATGAAGAAAATTAGCTTTTAATGCTCTGTTTTATATGATTATTTTGCTATTAAGAAGTATAAGAAATATAAGATCTAAGAGGACAGCAGGAACACTGTGCGATCTTAATATCGCCCCAATGGGTTTCGACTGGAAAATGTTTACTTAAACTGGACGTTCCGCCAGTTTTCATAACGATGGAAAACATTTTTCTTAATTGTGTTATTAAACCCCTGCACAACATAAGGTTTTGTCTGAGGGGTTCATGGTGGTTGAAGAGCATCTTTTATACAGTAACAAACACTATAACAGTGCATTTGCTTCTTTGCCTATAAGGGGCAACCAGCAATGCCTGTATGGGCTGATAGTTATAGTGGTAACGTTTTTCATAGCTATATGCTCGCTTACTCGCATTACGCAAAATTTAAAAACCTTGGATAAATGGCTGGTCTTGATTGAGCTAATGCGCTCAATCGCTAAAACCCTCGCAAAAGATCTGGCGAACATTTTGCTGGCTCTTGCCCTTTTGATTTAAATTGTGAGAACGTTTTACTTCAACTGATGAAGTGATTTACTTCATTTTTCACCCCTAAAATGAAGAAAAGTCTTCACGCGATGAAGAAAATAGTTTTAACAGAAAATCTATGCTATTTAAGTCGTCAGTGCGCGTGAGCGCATAGCGATTGAGCGAACAGCGAAATCAAGACAGCTTCCTTTATCAAAGGGTTTTAATTTTAAAGCAGCATATGAGCAAGCGAATGTGCTGCACAGAAAAACTAATTAAATAACAAACCATCAGTCCCTGGCCTGCTGGTTGCCCCTAAAAGGCAAAGAAGCAGAGGCCAAAGGTTTTGTGTTCTGATTGTAAAAGAAAGAAGAAGCAAGAAAAGTGAACCCCAATGACACGGCAAAACAGCCGTGTAGGGTTACTTAAAATAAAAGAAAATCGTTAGATATTTTTTTTCTCGTAATAACAATACAGATCTTCTCTTGCTTCATTCTATATGAATAATGAAGAAGAAAACTGCTCTCAGACCGCTTTAAATAAGGATCGTTACTGTCAGATCCTGCATATTGAACTGTCAGGATCGGTAATGTAAGTTGTCATTATTTTACTGCTTTATGATAGTTAAAAGATAAACTGTCAAGAATACTAATCGCATTGGAACTTTAAGTATCGACAAATAAAACTTGAAATGGCAAAAATAAATTTGATTTTGACACTTGACATATTTTATTCTGATGTTAACACGTAACTTATCAATCAAATAAAAATAATAAAGGAGATAAATATGGAAGACTGTGATAACAATATTGCCAAAGGTAACGAGACATTGAGTTTAAGAAAATCAAGGCGAGGATTACCACGATATACAAAGAATCCTTTCTTACAAACAACAAGTAATAATACAAAGAGTGGTTCTCGCAGGATTACAACAGGAAGAGATCGTTTGTTGGTTATTAATGAAGATACAGGAGAACAGTTAGCAGGTGCTGGTTTTTTTCAGTGGCAGGAGGTTGATAAAACACAGTTTTTAAAACTCTATATAAACGGAGTGAAAGCGTTAACAGAACTCACGGGTGCGGGAACAAAGGTTTTTGAAATTCTATACAGAACAGTACAGGATTTTAAGGACACAGACAGAGTTTTTCTTGCGTATGAGCTTATAGATCAAGAAATAGTGAAGATCTCGGAGTCAACATACTATCGTGGCATGAAAGAACTTGCTAACAAAGGTTTTATTGCTGAAACGACAGTACAGAATTCATATTTTATTAATCCTGATTATATTTTTAATGGTGATCGTTTGTCTTTTGTGAAATCTTATATTCTGACAGAATCTAAATCTAATGTTAAAAATACGAAAAAACACGCCATAGAGGGATTAAAACAGCAGGCTTAATATTATCCCTTCGGTGCAATAGTAAAAGGCTTAAAATGGCTTGTAGAGCGTTAGAGTGCTATCAAAAGATATGGCAATGAATTAATAATGAGGGATATAGGGTATTAAAGTTTACGACAGTCCATTTAATGTGAATCACAATAATGAAGTGGCGAATGAAATGGTTAAGAAAGTAGATTTCGGACATTCTGCACAGGTGGTGGGCTGCATACTCCGCTGAACACCTCAGAAGAGCCGATTCTGAGTGTTGCAGACAAAAAGCTGTTTCCTGCTGGTCAACGTCAAGCCGACAACAGGCCATTACGTTCACGTATCATGTCATTTCAACTGTATCCGTATAATATTTAAACACAATATAAACATTTCCGCTCTGCTAGTTCCTGCAAACCGTTGAAAATCATTTGAATAAACGATCTGTACTATCGATCGATATATGGATAACGATAGATTTAATCTATCAAATGTGCCTAAATCGATCGGTGTCTTAATTGATTAAAACGATCAATTAATTATTTATGATAGTTAAGGGCTATCGTAAGTTCATTTTTGATCGTTACAAACGATATGACACCCTGTCAGTTGTAGATCAATTATATCAATTGGTTACGTCCTCTCTTTAAGGTGAGAATCATGTCTGAATGCCCGTTTTGCAGAACAGAAGTCCAGCAGGGTGCTTCTGTTTGTCGTGGTTGTGGCGCGGAAGAAGTAAAAGGCTATGTCAGTCAGCAAACGATGAAGTTTTTAGCCGTAGTTGGAACAATCCTTGGTATTCCTACTGGCTTCGTTGTTGCTTTCGCTACGCATTCAACACCATTAATGGTTATCGTTCTTCTGGCGATGATGCTTGGCCCGATACTGATTTTAAAAATAAAAAACAGAAACAAGATTAGCTGGATCAGGCCAACGGTTCGGTAAGTAAGCCAGCAGCAGGGAAACCATCATTCAAACGGCTCATAACTGTTGGGCGGTGAGTTTTTTTATACAATAATCAGGCGAGTAACAATGAAAAGAACAATCAGAGCATTATGTGTTCCCGTTCTGCTGGCGTTAACGGGTTGCCAGCAGTTAAACGAAGCAACAGGGAAAGTAGGAGATACGATCAACGCTTCCTTATCTTCTCTGAACGGGGCTTTAAGCCCATCGAACAGCAAAAGTACTATACTGGCCTCTGATAATCTCCCGGTGAACACCGTCAACGGTCTGGGTGCTATCTGTCGTGATTATGAAGCAAACGCTATGGCAGGAAAAAAGAACTGGATTGGCAAGAAAATCAGCATCAGCAATGCTACGGTTCTGGAAGCACAGGAAGCCTACGACACCATGAAATATCTTGGTGCACCGCGTGATCATAAAACCTACGCTATTATCTTCCAGACGGCTGATACGAACTATTGCGGTGGAGCTGTACTGTTGTCTTACTATGCAGGTCAGGATGACGATATTCTGAAATTCAAGAAAGGACAGAAAGTGAATATTACTGGTGTTGTTTATGATATCGGAGATCGGACTTTCAACACCCATAACAATGGCAATATGGCAGAAAAGGTGATAAAGTTGCGTGATGGTGTCGTAAACTGATTATTGATTTATAATTGATTTATTTTAGTTTTGAACTTATCTGACAATTCCAGAATCAGAATTGTCAGATTGGTACGTAACTTTTAATGTAACTTTTTTGATTTGTTTTTAAATTTATTAATGTCTACCACATTAATATCATCCGGTATTGATTTGTTATTAAGAATATTATTCAAAATATTCATGTCTGTATCAGGAATATTATCAGTGGAGTCAAAAGCTAATCTGTTCGCAGATATAACCTGCTCGATGAGTCTCATTGCTTTTACAAAAGACAGCTTATTATA
>NZ_CBFFRJ010000076.1:0-24826 GCF_965644225.1 Phytobacter sp. V91
GTGGCATCAGGTCAAACACGGTAGCAGTGTACCCGCCTGGTGGCGGGTAACTGAAGTGACTTTAAACATACAAGGGGCGGGGTGAGGGCGCAAAAAATCAGCGCGGGATCTGCTGGGTAATGCAGTGAATATTCCCCCCGCCGAGCAGGATTTCGCGTGCCGGAACGCCGGTAATCAACAGGCCGGGGAACATCTGCTGGAACAGGACTTCAGCCTGCGCGTCGGTTGCCGGATCCAGTAACGGGAAAATAATATGATCGTTGCTGATCAGGTAATTAACGTAGGATCCTGCCAGACGGTTTCCCTCATGACGCGCGATCGCATTGCCTTTTTCCACGCCGCTGGTCTCATCTGCGCTGGCGTACAGTGCCGGAGGGGACGGCATTTTCCACACTTTAAGCTTCCGTCCCTGGGCATCCGGGGTATTCTCCAGAACCTCCAGGGCGGCAACGGAACGGGCGTACTGCGGATCGTTCTCGTCGTCGGTCCAGTGCAGCGCCACTTCACCAGGACGGACAAAGCAACACATGTTGTCGATATGGCCATCCGTCTCATCGTTAAAGACCCCATCCGGCAGCCAGATAAAGCTCTTCACGCCAAGATAATCCCGTAGCTGTTGCTCAATTTCCGCTTTGGACAGATGCGGGTTGCGGTTTGGATTGAGCAGACATTCCGCGGTGGTCAGCAACGTACCCTCGCCATCGACATGAATCGAACCGCCTTCCAGAATCAGGCTGGTGTCGTAGCACGGCATGTTGTGGTAGCGGGCAACCTGGCCTGCCACCTGCTGGTCTTTGTCCCAGCTGTCGTACAGACCGCCAAGCAATCCGCCCCAGGCGTTAAACGTCCAGCTAACGGCACGTTGTTCACCCGCCGCATTACTGACCACGGTCGGGCCGGTGTCGCGCATCCAGGCATCGTCGCTCTCCATCTCAATCAGCGTGACGCTGGCTGGCATGGTTTTGCGCGCTTTTTCCATTTCGGCCGCAGGTACCGCCATAATGACCGGCGTTTTGCGGGAAATGGCGTCGGCTACGGCGGCAAAGGCCTGCTGCGCAGGTTGACCATTGTCGCGCCAGTTATCAGTACGATATGGCCAGCACATCCAGACAGCCTGGTGCGATGCCCATTCTGCAGGCATGAAAAAACCATCCTGACGCGGTGTAGTAAGCTGCGGCATTATTTACTCCTCTCATTGCCGTCGGGCGTAGCGATAACGCCTTAATGCAACCCGAACTATCCAGGGGACAAACACTAGTGTGTTTCTTTTACGTGGTGATGACTATAGCAACGTCTGATGTTATGCATAAAATGTATTGTTTTCATAAAACCATGAACAGGATACATAATCGTGATTGATCTCAATTTGCTGCGCCTGGTGCCCATTCTGGCGAAAGAGAAAAACGTCACCCGGGCAGCGCGCAAAGCCAATATCACCCAGTCGGCTTTCAGTCACGCGCTCAGCCGCCTGCGTGAGCAGCTCAATGATGAGATGTTTGTCCGCACCCGCAATGGTATGGAGCCCACACCCTACGCGGCCTCGATGATCCCGGTGATTGAAAATGCCCTGAGTAAACTGGATTCGGCCACGCGCGGGAAGGGTCAGTTCGACCCGGCGCAGGATCCGCACACTTTTTATATAGGCGCTGTGGATTACTTTGAATTTATGTATATGCCAGCGCTCACGGCAAAGTTCAAAACCCTGGCCCCGAATGTGCGACTGTCGGTAGATATTCTTTCTGAAACCATCAAATTTGAGCGGGTAGAGCGCGGGCAACTGGATGCGTTTATCGGCGTCGATAATCTGCAATATATTCCGCAGTATTTTAATAAGCACCCGCTAATTTCCGACCACTATGTGGCGATTGCCTCAGTCGAACGTCGCGATCTGCCCGAACAACTGACTCTCGGACACCTGGTCACGGAAGCGCAAATTCATCTACCGGCAGTGAGCTCCGGGGCGGACCATATTGACAGCTGGCTGCTGTCGCAGCATCTGTATCGTCCGTTGACCACCGTGGTCCAGAGTTACGCCGTTGGCGGCCGCGTGGCGGTGGCGTCCGGCTATCTGATGTGCGTGCCTTACCGTATTGCCAAAGAGCTGGCAATGATGATGCCGCTGCGCATTATGCAATTACCGCCGGGTGCGCCGTCGTATGACTTGATCCTGCTAACGCACCGCTTATTTGATTATCAGTCGGCGTTGCAGTGGTTAATTAATGAACTTAAGACGGCGCAGATTGATGGGCAGTAATTACGCACTCTGCGCCAGCTCATCGGGCAACTGGCCATCGCGGTTAAATGCCTGATGGACAAAACGGCGCAGCAGATCCGTCGCTTCTGGTGATGGCTGCACGCCAGACAGCAGGGCCTGCGGGTCAAAACCTTCAGATGCCAGCGCGTCTTGCCGCTGATGGATCATGTCAGAGGCCAGCTCCGGCGTAAATTCCGGGTGAAACTGGGTTGACATCGCATGGGGTCCGTAGCGGACAATCTGATGCGGATCGTGCGCCGACGAGGCCAGCCCCAGCGCGCCCTCCGGCAGCCGGGTGACGGTTTGCATATGGGTCAGATGCGCAGGAAACTCATGCGGCAGCGTACTGAGCAGTAAATCGTTACTGGCATGGGGATGCAGCCGGATAGCCTGACTGCCCACTTCCCGCCCCTCGGGGTGCCACTCAACTTCGCCCCCTAACGCATGCGCCATCAGCTGGTGCCCGTAGCAGACGCCAAACAGCGACATGCCGATGGCCATCGCGTGACGGATCCACTCGGCGGTGGCCTCGCTCCAGGGGAGTCGGTCGGTCACCATCGCCCAGGAGCCGGTTATCACCGCAACACGGTTAGCATCCGGCGGCGGTAGCGGTTCGCCTTCGAAGACTCTGACAACTTCCGTTTGTTCAAGAGGGTGCTCAATAGCACGACAAAACCAGGATGGAATATCGCCATGGGCGTTACGGATGGACTCTGAAGGTAAACCCACTTGCAGGATAATTAACGGACGCTCTGCCATGACAACAATTCTCTTCTTTTACGGAACATCTGTTCAACTATGCGCTGAAAAATAGGTGTCGTGAAGGTGTTCAGGGCATTTTTTCGCCGCTTATATTGCGGGATGGCGCGTACAGCATCATTACCCGGCAACTTCAGGGGCGAAAAAACAGGTTAACCTCGTATGACGTCATCGATTGACGTCATTATAAGTGGTGGCTAAAATATCGTCACAAAGGGATTTTGTGGACAGATAAAAATGATAAATATCAAGTAGTTAAGCTCGCATCATAGAAAGACATTTGATGATGTTATGGCTGAGCCGCCGAAGTCCGGTATCAAATGGGATGATGTTGTCGCGCTCATCAAAGCTATTGGTGGCACGATTAAAAATAACAATGGTTCAAGACGTAAGTTCCAGATTGGCTCGACGAAATACAGTACGCATGAGCCACATCCCAAAAACGTTATGGACAAGGGTGCGGTTGCAGGGCTTAAAGAGTGGTTTGTTAATAGTGTTGGGGTGGAATATGAATAAAGCATCAAACATCATTGATATTAAAGGTCAGCCGGCTTCCATAACCTTTGAGGCTGATATCAATGCATTTCGCGGGAAGTTCCTGAATGTAAATGGGTATTGCGATTTTGTGGCGACAAGTATCGAGGCGTTATTACGCGAAGGTGAAAATGCGCTTGAGGAGTGGCTTGTGGATTGCAAAGAAGATGGTATTGCTCCATTCCGCGAGGAAGAAGAACAAAAAAGATTAACGCTCCGTGTGCCAATGCGTATTGATTCCCGCCTGACGCTTGTGGCTAAGCAGCACGCCGTTTCTAAAAATCAGCTTATTGTGAATATCTTAGAACGCGAATTTGCCTTTATAAGCTAGCAGGATCCCGAAAATGCGCCGGGCTGGTAGTGACAGGCAGCGCGCTATTTGTGGTCTGACAGATGATTTCATCGCCGCGCGCAACAGAATCACTGTGCCGTCAGGCGTTATCACCTGACGGCGGGAGCATTAGCGCAACAATCCGCAGGCCTTTTCAATCCGCTGGCAGGCGGACTCCAGCAGGCTATCTTCCACGGCATAGGCAATACGCAAATAGCCCGGCGTGCCAAAGGCGGAGCCGTGCAGCACCGCAACCTGAGTCTGCGTGAGCAGCCAGTTCGCCAGTGCTTTATCGTCGCTCAGTGTTTCACCTTCGGGCGTTACCCGGCCAATAAGCTGCTGACAGTTAGCGAAAATATAGAACGCGCCCTCTGGCGTATTGGCGCTCAGACCTTCGGTGGCCGCAATCATCGCAAGCACCCGCTGACGACGTTTATCCAGCGTCTGCAACCAGCCATCAAAGAACGTTGCCGGATGATTCAGGGCCACGACCGCCGCAGCCTGCGAGATGCTGCTGGGGTTAGAGGTACTTTGTGATTGCAGGATCTGCATGGCGGAAATAAGCCACTGCGGGCCGCCTGCATAGCCCAGTCGCCAGCCGGTCATGGCATGGCTTTTCGACACTCCATTCACCGTTAATGTGCGCGAGAACAGATGTGGCGCAGCCTGCGCGAAGGTCGTGAAGGATACGCCGTCGTAACGCAGCGGCTCATAAATATCGTCGGCCATCACCAGCACCTGCGGATAATCCGCCAGCACGGCGGCCAGGGCCTGTAACTCCTGCTCACTGTAAATTGCCCCGGTGGGGTTGCCTGGGGAGTTGAGGATCACCCAGCGCATCGCCGGGGTGAGGGCGGCAGCCAGATTTTCCGGGGTCAGCTTCCAGCCGTTTTGTTCTTCGCAGGGCACAATCACCGGCTCGCCGTCCGCCAGCGCAACCATATCCGGGTAAGAGACCCAGTACGGGGCGGGAATAATCACCTGCTGACCGGCATCAAGAGTGGCGAGGAAGGCATTAAAAATAAGCTGTTTGGCCCCGCTCCCGGCGATAATTTCTTCCGGGCGATAGCGTAGCTGGTTATCGCGGGCGAATTTGGCGGCAATCGCCGACTTCAGTGCCGCAGTGCCAGCGACCGCGGTATATTTGGTCTGCTGCTGCACAATGGCCGCGATGGCCGCATAGCTGATATGGGCGGGAGTGGCGAAATCCAGCTCCCCTTCACCGAGGTTAATTACCTGCTTGCCAGCGGCTTCAAGCGCCCGTACCTGGTCGGAAATGGCCGCCGTCGGCGAAGGGCGTACCGATTGCATACGACGGGCAGTTTGACTGTTATTCATAAATCCTCTTTTGTATCTAATGAATCAATTAATACAATTAAGTACCCAACATCAGCAGGAAAATTGCCGTGTCACCGATCTTTATTCTCGATAACGCTTCTGTTCCCGCCCGCTTTGGCATTACCGCCAGCGTGTGGGCCAATCGTCTGGGCTTGCCCTTATGGAGCCTGCGCCCTGAATTTTCGGGTGATGTGCCCGACAGCCATCAGCACGTCTCCCGTGCCGGTTATTGCGTTACCAGCGGTCTCTGGCGCAGCGACACCCTGTGCGAAGAGGTGCGGGATGTTGCGCATCTTCCTGATGCTGACGCGGTTATCGTCCTGAGCGAATCTGATGTGCCGCTTATTGCCACGCTTATCGGCCAGCGCCTCTACAGTGACGAGCGCGACGGCGGACTGACGCTGCGCGACGGCACCCAAACCCTGCTCCATCTGACGACCGACCGCTATGGCCGCTGGCTTACGTCGCCCGCTACGCCTGCGGGCGCGGTATTACGCATTGGCCTTGTTGGTCGCGAGGCCGACCACCGGCTGGTCTATCCCGCCACCCTGGGCTCGCTGGGCGATGCCGCTGCGGCGCTGGGCTTCGACCTTGAGGTCCACTTCCTGCCGCCCGCCGAATTATCTGCCGGGCTGCACGAGCTGGACTCCCTTCACGGCGTGGTGCTGCCTGGCGGGTCATCCATGGCGGCGGTCACCGGGCAAATCCGCATCGCGCAGGAGACCTTTGCCCGCGGGCTTCCCACGCTTGGCCTGTGTCTTGGCATGCAGAGCATGATGACCGCCGCCGTGCGCCAGAGCGCGGGCTTTGAACAGGCGATACTTGCGGAAGTGGCCCCGGACGCCGTGCAGCACAGCTTTGTTGCCTTTGCCGATGGCTTCCATCGCTGCGGCGTACTGCCGTTTACCTCCTCCGCCGCGCTACCCGCTGGCAGCGAGGCGATCGGCGAAATGCACTACAACCATCGGTACCGATTTAACCCGCAATTCTTACCCCAGCTTGCCGCCAGCGGCGTGCGGGTTAGCGCGCAGACCGGCGATATCGTTGAGGCTGTCTCGTTACCTGAACATCCCTTCTGGCACGGTGTTCAGGGGCATCCGGAACTGATGTCCCGCCCGGATGCGCCCCATCCGCTGTTTACCGCTTTTTTACTCAAAGCGCTTAGCGCACCAGAGTAACGCCGCTGCGCGGATCGCTGGCGAGTGCCTGCATCACGCGGGTTAACTCGGCCAGCGCCGCTTCTGAGACAGGTTTTAACGGTTCACGTACCTGGCCGCCGTTAAAACCACGCAGCGCCATTGCCGCTTTGACCAGCTGCGGCTGCCCGTGTTTACGCGCCAGCGCCCGGTAGTCATACCAAATCTGGTGCAGGTCACGCGCCGTGGCGGCATCACCCTGTTCCACGGCGCGGAAGGTGTTAATGATCAGTTCCGGCAATGCGCCGCTGTTGGTGGTGCTGATCCCGTCGAAGCCCGCCATCATTGGCCCAAGGAAGGCCAGATCCGAGGCGCAGAACAGGCGCAGACGTCCACGCAGGCGGTTGGCAATCTGGTCGATGGCGGTAGGATTGAGATCCCCCTGTTTGATGCCGACCACATTCGGAATATCCGCCAGCTCATCGAGCAGCGCCGGGGAGAGGGTGATACCGATGCCTGGCGCGTTGTACACCAGGATCCCGGTTTTGGATAACGGGGCCATTTCTTTGAAATAGCTGATAATTTGCGCGTCGGTAATTTCGCTGACGAAGGGTGCTGTGACCATCGGCAGGCCGCCAAGATCGCTGGCAAGAATGGTCAGTTCGCGGGCATCGCGCGGGTCGGAGCTGGCGCTGCACAGCATCACCGGAATGCGGTCGCCGACACAGGCCATCACTTCATGGAACAGCTCGCGGCGCTCGGCCACCGTCATCACCGGAAACTCACCGTAGGTGCCGCCAATCAGCAGGCCGTCATAACCTAATCCGATGACGCGCTCGATATTTTCCCGCAGGGCCGGAAAATCAATCGCCCCCTCGGCGTCGAAAGGGGTGACGGTGATATTGAAGATGCCCCGCAGGCGTTCACGACATTCGTTAAAATCTTTCATTTTTCTTCCTTACAGCAATGTTAATGGGCGAGCCAGGCTACCAAGCTGGCGATATCCGGTTTCTGTCACCACCACGGTTTCACTGACGCCGACGGTGAATTCACCGTAGATGCGCAGGGCAGGTGGGATATGGAAAGTCATACCGGGTTGAAGTTCGGTGGTGACACCGCTGTACAGGCTCAGGATGCCGCCTTCGCCCCAGTCCGGCGCAAAAGAGACGCCGATGGAGTAGCCGGTGCGTTTTTTGAAGTTTTCCGTGAACCCGGCGCGGTCGATCACCTTCTGGCAGGCCAGGTGCGGCGCTTCGCAGGTGGCGCCTGGACGAATGGCATCCAGCGACGCCTGCAGCGCTTCCTGGCAGACTTTTTCCATCTCCAGGGCGATAGCCGGTGGGCGACCGAGCCAGGCCGAACGCATCAGCGCCGCGTGGTAGCGGTCGTGGGCGGCGGACATCTCCAGAAACACCGGGTCGTTATCCTGCATCACCCGACGTCGCCAGGTGCCGTGCGGCACGCCGCTGCGTGGTCCGGTGGAGACCAGCGGCTCCATACCGACGTACTCCGATCCGGCGGCAATAGCCGCGCCCATCATGGCGGAGACCAGCGCATTCTCGTCTGCGCCGCTGCGAATGGCCGCCATCCCGGCGCGCATACCCGCATCGACATAACGGGCGGCGGTGGCGATTTTTTCCACTTCCGCTGCCGATTTCACCGCCCGCAATGGCTCGATAACGCCAGCGGTATCGGCAATTACGCCGAGTTTCGACTGCAGCAGTTCATAGACGGCGATCGGCAGGAACCAGCCGCGCTTGTCCAGTCCGATACGTTTGTTGAGCCAGCCGCGCTGTTGCAGCATGCCCACCAGGAAATCCACCGGGTTATCGCCGTCCTGATAGATGGCGGCGTCGGAAATAAAGGTGTTGGCGATAAAGTTAAAATATTCGAGCTGGCGAATTACAAACACCGGATCCCCTTCTACCGGCAGCAACAGCGCCTGAAAGGTGTAATAGCCGGGTGTTTGCTGACCGGTAAGCCAGAAGATGTTTTCCGGCCCGGTGACAATCATTACGTCCACACCCGCCTGACTTAAGCGCTCGCGGGTGCGCCGAATGCGCTGTGCATATTCATCGGCGCTGAACGCCGACTCACTGCCCTGAATCACGTTGTTAACATCTTGCATTACTAAACTCCTGAAGGAAGGTGGCCTGGGCTACATCAAACTGCACGCCCAGACCGGGAGAGTCATTGACGGTCACCAGGCCGCGCTGGTATTCCAGCCCGCTGACCGGGTCGTCGGTTAAACCATCTGCGCCGTACAGTTCGGCAAAATCGGGTTGCACCACGCGGCAAAGCTGTAAGGCGGCGGCGGTGGCGGCGTGGCCTTCATTCATCTGGCCGACCATAAAGGGCACGCTGGCCGCCTGGAGACGACGGGCGGCGGCAAGCGTCGGTGCGATGCCGCCGAGTTTCACCAGCTTCAGATGACCCCACAGGGCGCCTTTGGCGGCGACTAAACGGCTGATGGCAGCCTCACTGTTCAGGCTTTCATCGAGCATCAGCGGGATGCCGTAGTCGTAGAGTTCCGGCAGCTTTTCGTCGTCCGCCGGGCTTAAGGGTTGCTCGATATAGCTCAGGGCCAGCTCACGCAGGTGCGGGAAGGCCGCATGCGCCTGGGCGACCGACCACTGGCCGTTAACGTCAATCGCCAGCTTGATTTGCGCGCCAAAGCGCTGACGCAAATCCTGTAAGCGGGCCAGATCGGTGGCGAAATCCGCCACGCCGGTGCGCAGTTTTAATTGCGTAAAGCCTCTGTCCACATAGCGTTCGGCCTGAGCAAGCATCTGCGCTTCGCTTCCCCAGAACAGCGTCTGGTTGGTCGGCCAGGCCGCAGGGCTGTTTGTTACTCCCAGCCAGGCGGCAAGGCTTTGATTTTGCTGGCGAGCCAGCAGATCGTGCAGCGCCATATCCAGCGCCATGCGCGAGGGCGACAGCAGGGAGTAATCCGCGGCATGCACGGCGGATAACAGCGTTTTTGCGTCCTGCTGCCAGTCCCAGGCGCCGAGCATCTCACGCAGGTTATCCAGCACCTGACTTTCGCTGTAGCCATGCAGATAGCCAATGTTGAGCCGTACTTCGCCGATGCCCGTAACGCCCTCGTCTTCCAGCTGGAGCCAGAGGGTGTCCAGCGCGTTGACGGCGCCGGATGCGGCGGTGTGCAGGGTCACGCCCGCGTAGTGCAGGTCGCCACGCCAGAGTCGGGCTTTCACGAGGCAGACTCCGCTGACAGCATGGCCAGCGCGATATCAATGTAGATATGCGCCGCAGCGATAAACTCATCGACAGGGACAAATTCGTCCGGTTTATGCGCCACCGCCAGCGAGCCAGGGCCAATCACCACCCCTTTGGCGCCCAGCGCGCGGAAATGCACCAGGTCGCAGCCGCCCTGGAAACCGAAGGGACCGGGCTCGCTCTGACCGTGGCGGCGGCAGGCCACCAGGCTTTGTTCGACAATGGCTTCACTGCTGTCGGTCTGGGTTGCACCGCCGGTGGTGGGCTGCCAGGCGATAATCTCCGCTTCAACGCCAGCATGAGCATGGGCGTGGTCGAGCAACTGTTGCAGCTCAGCTTTGACCGCCTCTTCGTCTTCCCCTGGCACCATGCGACGATCGAGCAGCAGTTCGCAGCTATCCGGCACCACGTTATCGGCATGGCCGCCGTGAATGCGGGTCACCGTCAGGCTGGCGTTCCCCACCAGATCATGGCAGCGGCAGCGCACCTGCTGGTGGTGGGCTTCTTCAATCAGCCCCAGCAGACGCGCGGACTGATAAATGGCGTTCACCCCCAGCTCCGGGGTGCCGGAATGGGCGGTAACCCCTTTCACCCGCACGCGCGGACGCAGGCTGCCTTTGTGGGCCGAGAAGGTGGCGTTTGAGGTGGGTTCGCCAATCACCGCAAAATCAATCGCCGGTGGGTTATCCCGCACATAGTATTTCGCCCCTTCGCTGGCGACCTCTTCATCGGCGGTGAACACGCCCATCAGGGTTCCGGACCAGGTTTCAGGCTGGCTGGCGAGCTGGCGCAGGGCTTCAATTATCGCCACCATCGGGCCTTTGGCATCGCAGGAGCCGCGACCATATAAACGCCCGTCCCGCTCAGTGAGGGTGAAAGGGTCACTGCTCCAGCCGGTTCCTGCCGGAACGGTGTCGATATGGATGTTGAACGCAAAGCACGGGCCCGGGCCGTTGCTCAGGACCGCAATGACGTTGGTGCGACCTGGCGCATACTCGCTGAATGAAAGGTCGAATCCGGCGCTCATCAGCCAGTCAGCCAGGCATTCGGCCGCTTCACGCTCCTGGCCCGGCGGGTTTTCGGTATTGATAGCCACCAGCTTCGCTAAATCTTTCTTCATGCGGGCGCTGTCGACCTGATACGTAGACATAGATAACTCCGGGATTAATGTAATATTTGGGTCAGGAAGCGCTGGGCGCGTTCGCTGACATTGCCGGCGAAGAAATCCGTGGTGTTGGCACGGTCGATAATCTCGCCCTCTTCCATAAACAGGATCTTGTTGGCGGCCCGCCGGGCGAAGCCCATCTCATGGGTCACCACCATGCTGGTCATCCCTTCCGCACTCAGTTCCGCCATTACCTCCAGCACTTCGCGGATCATCTCCGGGTCCAGCGCCGAGGTCGGCTCGTCGTAAAGCATCAATTCAGGCTTCATCGCCAGCGCCCGGGCAATCGCCACGCGCTGCTGCTGGCCGCCGGAAAGTTCATCGGGGAAGTGGTCGGCGCGTTCGTTGATCCTCACCTTTGCCAGCAGGGTGTCGGCCAGCTTGCGGGCATCGATGCGGTTCATTCCCAGCACCGTCATCGGGGCCAGCATGATGTTTTCTGCCGCCGTCAGATGGGAAAACAGCTCGTAGTTCTGGAACACCATGCCAATGCGCTGACGCAACTGATGCGGGGGAACTTCGCCCCGGCTGATGTGCTGGTTGGCAAAAAACACATCGCCGCTGTCGGCAGGCGAGAGCAGATTGACGCAGCGCAGCAGGGTGGATTTGCCGGAGCCGGACGGCCCAATCAGCACCACGGTCTCCCCTTTTGGCACCTCAAGAGAGCAGTTTTTCAGCACGGTCTGGCGGCCAAAGGTCTTATCAATGCCGATCATCTCCAGCAGCGGTTTCTGGCTCATGGTGCCTCCCGGGCGGTTTTCGGTAATTTAAACAGGCGGGCAAGCCGCTTCTGGCTCTTGCTGCGGCGTTGTTTCGGGTCCAGCACGCTTTCAAGCCACGACTGGAAAATCATGAACAGGCTGGTGAGCAGCAGGTAATAGATGCCCGCCGCGCACAGCGCTTCGAAGTAGCGGAAGCTGGCGCTGGCGGTCTGGTTGGCGACCAGCAGCAGTTCCTGTACGGCGATAACTGAGACCAGCGCGCTGGATTTGAGCATGCTGATCATCTGGTTGCCCATTGGCGGCAGAACGATGCGCGCCGCCTGCGGCAACACAATCTTGCGCATGATCTGGCCGTTGGTCATGCCCAGCGCCATACCGGCGGTGCGTTGCCCGCTTTTGACCGCCTGCAGGCCGGAGCGCAGGATTTCCGCCATATAGGCGCCTTCGTTAAGGGAAAGCGCCAGCACTGCACAGGTAAACGCGGAGAAGCGTAAGCCGAAGCCAGGCAGCACGTTGTAGACAAAGATTATCTGGAACAGCACCGGCGTCCCGCGAAACAGCCACAGGTAGAAAAAGGCCAGCGCTTTTCCGGCGCGAAACGGTGCTTCTTGCAGCAACGCCAGCACCAGACCCAGTACCACGCCACACAACAGTGAGCAGAGGGTAATCAGCAGCGTCATCCATGCACCCTGAATAAACTCGGGTGAGAGGAAGTACTGCCACATTAGTTCGATCGACATAGCTTTCTCCGGTTAAGGGTAAAACGGTTTAGAAAATGGCAACGGAGTCAGGGAAGTTCCATTTCTCAATCAGTTGCTTATAGGTGCCGTTTTTCACCAGACCCTGGAGGCCTTTCTCCAGCAGGGCATGGGTGGCGGTATCGCCTTTACGCACCGCAAACGCGATATGGGTGTCGGCTTCAAACTCCGCGCCCACCGCTTCGAACACGCCGGCTTTCTCGGTTAACAGAGCAACTGTCCCTGGGGTTGAGAGGAACTCGGCATCCGCACGGCCCTGAGAGACCGCCACCGCTGAGTCCGTTGCCGCCGGGAAGGTCATCACGTTAATGGCCGGTTTTTTGGCATCCAGGCAGCGCTGGTTGTCAGCCCGGGCCTGGCTCTCTTCGATCCCGCCCAGGGTCACGGCGATGTTTTTGCCGCACAGGGACAGATCACGCCCGGTGATGCCTTCCGGATTGCCTTTGCGCACCACCACGCGGCTGCCAATTTTCAGGTAAGGCACAAAGTCCACCTGGGCGGCGCGCGCCGGGTTGACGTACATGGCGGAGTTAATGATGTCGATGCGTTTACCTTGCAGCGCGGGGATAAGCCCCTTGAACTCCATGGGCATCGGGGCGGGCGTCAGGTTGATTTCCTTGCTGAGGGCATCAATCAGCTCGATGTCGAAGCCGGTGAGCTTGCCCGCTTTGACGAACTCAAACGGCATAAAGGTGGCGGCAGTGCCGTAGGTAAGCTTGCCTGGAGCGACGGTTTCGATCGCTGCCTGGCTTGCCAGTGGAAATACGGTCAGCGCGAACATCAACGTACGCACGTGGCGAAACAGTAAAGATTTGCTGGACATAGTCGTCTCCTGGTTAAGGTCTAAATTGGATTTAGTGACTCAATAAATACAATCATGTTTGTGAAAAAAATGTCTCATCCTGGTGCGCCTTGCACGTTATCCGTGCAGTCCTTGCTTTATTTTGCTGCGTTTTGTTGCCCGTGCTATTGTATCTTTCGACCACAATAATGCATTTCAGGGAACTCTTTCCATGCAGCCTGACTCCACTGCGAGCAGTCGCCGGATAGCCCGGCAAATCCTTGACCTGATATCTGAAGCAAGATTCGATCCAGGTCATCATTTACGTGAACAACATCTGGCCGACGCGCTGGGTGTTTCGCGTACGCCGGTACGCGCCGGACTGAAAGAGCTGACCCGGATGGGGGCGGTGGAAGCCCGGCCCAATCAGGGCTTTTTCCTGCTAAAGCGCAGTGATGAACTGGAGCTGCTGGAGATTGAGCAATCGAAGAGCAACGACCAGAAGCTGTACGAGCAGCTGGTGCACGATCGTATTGCCGGAGTGCTGCCGGAATCCTTTACCCAGACGGAAATCAGCCAGCGTTACGATGTCGATCGCGGCGTACTGACGCGCACGTTGGTGAAGCTGTCGGAAGATGGTCTGATCGCCCGTAATGCCGGGCATGGCTGGCGTTTTCTGCAAACGCTGAATTCGGACGTCGCCCTGCGCAACAGCTACGGCTTTCGCCTGATGATTGAACCCACCGCGCTGCTGACCCCGAATCTGCATGTCGACAGGCAGATGCTTAAACGCCTGCGGGCCCAGCATCTGCGCCTGATTACCCACCCGGATATTACGCTGGTGCCGGCAAAAGAGATTTTCGAAACCGATGCCGCCTTCCACGAGTTACTGGCGGAGGCCAGCGGCAACCTGTTTGTGTTGCAGGCCATTCAGCAGCAAAACCGCCTGCGTCGTTTGCTGGAGTTTGGCAGCTACCATAACAAGCGCCGGGTAAAAGAGTGGTGCGAAGAGCATGTGGCGATCATCGATGCCCTGCGGGAAAGTAAGCAAAATTTAGCCGCAGAGTTAATGAAAAAACATCTTCAGTACGCCTTTGACCAGGTAAATGTTAAAAACGGCCACGCATAACTGGTATCGTTCTTGCACATATTGCTCCTGAAAATACAATCAGGAGTGTTTATGGATTTTAAGATACAACAACGTGTGGCGCTGGTGTGCGGCGCCGGAAGCGGCCTCGGGCAAGCCATTGCGCTGTCGCTGGCGCAGGAAGGGGTCAAAGTGGCGGTCACTGGCCGCAACCCGGAAAAACTGGCCCGCACCGTGGCGCTTATTAGGCAGCAGGGCGGGGAAGCTCACGCCTGGGGGCTGGACCTGGCGCAGCCGGAACAGTTTGATGAGGTGATCGGCGCAATTCGCCAGCACTGGGGCGATATCGATATTCTGGTCAATAACTCCGGCGGCCCGCCGCCAGCGCAGGCTGCGGGTACAGATGCTGCCGTCTGGCAGCAGCAATTCTCGCTGATGGTGGCTTCGCTTATCCAGCTTACCGACAAACTGCTGCCCGCCATGCGCAGCCGTGGCTGGGGACGGATTATCACCACCACCTCCTCCGGCGTGGTTGCCCCCATTCCTAACCTCGCACTGTCGAATGCGCTGCGTATGAGCCTGCTTGGCTGGTCAAAAACCCTCGCCAGCGAAGTGGCCGCCGATGGCGTCACGGTGAATGTGATGGTGCCGGGGCGCATCGCCACCGCCCGCGTTGGCGAACTGGACGCGATTAAAGCGAAACGGGAAAACAGCAGCGCCGAAGCGGTTGCCGAGAAAAGCCGCCAGACCATTCCCGCAGGCCGCTACGGCGAGCCGCAGGAGTACGGCGCCACCGCCGCGTTTCTGGCAAGCCAGCCCGCCAGCTACATTACCGGGGCGGTTATCCGGGTCGACGGCGGGTTAATTGGTTCGATTTAGCTGCGCCTGAAAGACAAAACGCCTGATAACGTTTATCAGGCGTTTTACTGAATCAGTGTTTTTAATCCAGGCACTGGTGCATACATTCAATGAAGACTTTCATTGCGGGGCTGACGGTTCGGCTGGCGTGGTAAGCACAAAGCGCCGTAATTGATAGCGGTTCTCTGGAGAAGGGTAACTCTTTCAGCTCACCGGATTCGAGCTCGCGTAATACGCTGAAACGCGGCAGAAACGAAATGCCGAGATTACTGGCCACACACTTTTTGATGCTCTCAATACTCCAGAGCTCAATTGTGCTTTCAAACGTTATCTTTCTTTCCCGAAGTGTGGACTCAAAAATTTGCCGGAATACACACTGAGGCTCATTGATGATAAAGCTGACGGGAATATGTTGTTCCCGCTTCGTGAAATCAACATGCTCAAGTTGCGCAGAGGCAACCAGAACCAGTTCCTGCAACCCGAAGTATTCCATATGTAACGCATCATCATTCCCGACGCGATAAAAGACCCCCAGATCCGTATGGTCGGCCAGCAGAGAATCACGAATGGCATAGCAGTTGACCGACTGAAGAGACAAACGCACTTTTGGCGCTTTTGACCTGAACAGCCTGAGCACGTCCGGCATCTTATATGCCAGCAACGTTTCCCCTACCATGACCCGCAGATCCCCGGCAACCTCTTCATCACTCGATGAGATCTGGCGGATCCCGTCCAGCACACGCGTCAGCTCTCTTACCCTGGGCAACAAGAGTTTTCCGGCGGGCGTCAGCGCCATACGGCGGCCTACTTTTTCGAAAACCGGATAGGCCAGTTCCTGCTCCAGCTGCTGTATCTGAAAAGTCACGGTCGACTGGGTACAGCACAGCTTACGCGCGGCCTGCGCGAATGAACCTTCCTCGACAACCGTTTTAAAAGTAATGAAGCGACGCAGATCCATAAAGCCTCTTAAAACATCGAATTATTGAAACTCTGACATTCAAAATATTCGCTTTTTTGAATGTTTACGGGTGGCTAATATGCGGCAGGAACAAGGAGAGAACAAGTGACATCAACCATTATCAGCGGCTTTTTAACCTACACGCTCATTACCGCATTGACCCCCGGACCTAACAATATCCTGGCGCTTAGCTCAGTAAATCAATATGGCTTTCGTCGTAGTACCCGCGTTCTGCTGGGGATGAGCTTAGGTTTTCTGGTTCTTATGCTTGTCTGCGGAGCCTTTACCTTCACATTGATTAACGTTCTGCCGGCCGTTACCCGCTGGCTGGTTTGGGTCGGGGCGGCATATATCCTCTGGCTTGCATGGCGAATTGCCACCAGTTCGCCTGTAACATCAGATGCAGACGGGCGTCCCCTCAGTTTTTGGGTCAGTTTCTGGCTCCAGTTTGCCAACGTTAAGATCATTCTTTACGGCATCACGGCGTTATCTGCATTTGTTTTACCGCATACGCAGGATATTTTTTGGGTCACTGTCGTCAGCATTCTGCTGGCGGTGATTGGATGCGTGGGTAATCTGCTCTGGGCGCTGGCGGGGCATCTGTTTCAGTCGCTTTTTCGCAAGCATGGCCGGAGCGTTAATCTGGTTCTGGCGCTGCTACTTGTTTACTGCGCTGTGCGGATGTTTTTCTGAGTAGTACGAAGGCCAGAATATTTCTGGCCTGATAGGGTATTTCTGTTGCGTGACTCAGCCCGGAAAGGATTAGCGCATCGTCACAAACTCTTCTGCCGCCGTTGGGTGAATAGCGACGGTATTATCAAAGTCCTTCTTGGTGGCGCCCATTTTCAGCGCTACCGCAAAGCCTTGCAGGATCTCATCCATACCGAAACCGATGCCGTGAATGCCGACAATCTTCTCTTCCGGGCCGACGCAGACTAACTTCATTCGGCACGGCTGGCGGTGAGAGGTGACGGCGGTATACATGGCGGTAAAGGACGATTTATAGACCTTCACCATTTCGTCGCCGTACTGCTCACGCGCCTGAGGTTCGGTTAAACCGACGGTGCCAATCGGCGGGTGAGTAAACACCACGGTCGGGATATTGCTGTAATCCAGATGCTCATCCGGCTTGTTGTTAAACAGGCGTTCGGAGAGGCGACGGCCTGCCGCTACCGCCACCGGGGTCAGCTCAACGGCGCCGGTGTTATCACCGACGGCGTAAATGCCAGAAACTGACGTGTTCTGGTATTTATCGACGACGATAAACCCTTTTTCGTCGGTTTTTACTCCGGTAACCGCCAGATTGAAATTGTCATTCGCGGGTTCGCGACCAATGGCCCAAATCAGGCAGTCCACGATCTGCGAACGCCCGTCATCCAGCTCCAGCGTCAGGCTGCCATCGGCGTTTTTAACCACTGCTTTGGGAATGGCTTCTTTGTGCAGCGTCGGGCCCTCGGCGGCCATAATTTCCACCAGGGTTTCGCTAATCATCGGGTCAAAGCTGCGCAGCGGCGAGTGCTTGCGCACAAACAGATGGGTTTGCGCGCCCAGGCCGTTAATCACCCCCGCCAGTTCGACGGCGATATAGCCTGCGCCCACCACCGCAACACGTTCTGGCAGCGCCGGTAATTCAAAGAAGCCATCGGAGTCGATGCCGTATTCCGCACCCGGAATTTTCGGGTGGCTCGGGCGGCCGCCGGTGGCGATCAGGATATGATCGGCGGTGATCGTCTCGCCATTGACCTCGACGGTCTTCGCGTCGACAAAGCGGGCGAAACCACGAATGACATCAACGTTATTCTTACCCAGCACGTTGTCGTAGGAGGTATGGATACGGTCGATATAGGCCGTGCGGCTGGCAACCAGCTTCGCCCAGTCGAAATGGTTAATGGTGGCGTCAAAACCGTAATCCGGGCCGTACATGTGGATGGCTTCGCGAATTTGCGCCGCGTGCCACATCACTTTTTTCGGCACACAACCCACGTTCACGCAGGTACCGCCGAGTTCTTTGGCTTCAATCAGCGCGCATTTCTGGCCATACATGGCCGCACGGTTGATGGAGGCGATCCCGCCGCTGCCGCCGCCGATGGCGATATAGTCGTAGTGTTTGCTCATGGCCTGTACCTTAATCCCAAACGAGGTTGAAAAGTGTCGCGATTGTAGCGCGCAGCGGGGAAGGTTCCCTCAATTACTGCGATTACTCGGGTACTATCCAGTTTACGAGAGTATGCCCGGTTCCGCCCGGCACCAGTGTACGGTGCAGCCACGGCAGTACGTTATTCATCTGTGCTTCTAACTTCCACGGCGGGTTAATAACGATCATCCCGGAAGCGGTCATCCCGCGCTGGTCGCTGTCCGGGCGTACCGCCAGCTCAATTTGCAGGATTTTGCGAATACCGGTGGCTTCCAGATCTTTAATCATGCGCTTGATTTGCGCGCGCAGAACCACCGGATACCACAGGGCGTAAGTGCCGGTGGCAAAACGTTTGTAGCCTTCATGAATACCGGCGACCACCGCCTGGTAATCGGATTTCAGCTCATAGGGCGGGTCAATCAGCACCATGCCGCGACGGGAAACCGGCGGCAGTTTGGCTTTCAGCTGCTGGTAGCCGTCGGCACGCTCAACGCGGGTACGTTCGTCTTTCTGGAACTCCTGGCGCAGCAGCGGGAAGTCGCTCGGGTGCAGCTCGGTGAGGAACAGGCTGTCCTGCTCACGCAGCAGCTGGCGGGCAATCAGCGGCGAGCCAGGATAGTAGCGCAGGGTCTCGTTACGGTTGAAGTGGCGCAGTACGCCCATGTACGGCTCCAGTTCGGCAGGTAAATCGTCCTGCTGCCAGATACGCGCAACACCTTCCAGATACTCTCCGGTCCGCTCGGCGTGTTCACCGGATAACTGATAACGCCCCGCGCCCGCATGGGTATCCAGGTAGATAAAGGGCTTATCTTTTTCTTTGAGCGATTCGATGATCAGGCTCTGAACGGTGTGTTTTAAAACGTCGGCGTGGTTGCCAGCGTGAAAGCTGTGGCGATAACTGAGCATGGAGGCAGAGATTCCAGAATATGAACGAGATTGCGCACAGTTTACCGTAGATTGCGCCTAATTACCGTTGCCGATGCGCTTGTTTCAACCCTCTGAGAAGCGTTTCAAAATTTATCTGTGTCACAAAAGCGTCAAATGCGAGGGATAGCGTCAGGTTCAGGCAAGGTAATCGTTTGAATAAAAGGATAAAAAATGAAAATCCGTATGACGCTGTTAACCGCCTCTCTGCTGCTCGCAGGGCAAGCGATGGCAAAAGATGTACCGCTGATGGCTGCGCGGGACATCGCCAACACCACCACCCCTGCCTCCGCCAGTCAGTCGTTTAATGGCCTGGAGGCGCAGGCGCTCTCATCCCTGCGTGAATCGCTGAAAGCGGGCGGTTCATCCATCGAACGTAAGCATCTGGAAAAAGCGGCGCAAAGCAGCACCCAGGCCGATAGCGCATGGCTGAAGGCCAGCGGCTATGACTTCAGGGTCAAAGAGAACCAGAGGGCGGGTATCGAACTGCTTTCCGGGTTCAGCAAACTGCCCGCGCCGGTGCTGGATCTTAACCTGAAGACCGTGGAGGCGATTAACCTGAACGCCACTGAGAGCCTGCGTCATCAGGCGCTGGCCGACGCCGAAGGTATCAGCTATCTCTATTTTCTCTCTGATGCCTTAGGTCCGCGTCTGGGCAAGGCCTTTATCGCCGCTTATGACAAAGGCGAGCTAAATAAAGCGGCTGCGCTTATTAAAGCCACCGAAATCAGCACCGGCGAGGCGAAAAAACACTTTAACTACAAACGTCCCTTCCTGATTGAGGGCAACAGCATTCACCAGGTGCCGGACGATGTGGTGGTGAAAGACAACAAACCCTATGCAGCGGACGGCGGCTCCTTCCCGAGCGGTCACACCAATACCGGTTACACCGATTCTCTGCTGATGGCCCAGATGCTCCCTGAGCGTTTTGATTCGCTTGTCGAACGTGGCGCCCGTTATGGTTACTCCCGTATTGTGCTCGGCGTGCACTATCCGCTGGACGTGATGGGTTCAAGGATGGTCGCGCAGCGTAACGTGGCGCATTACCTCAATGACCCGGCGTACCGTAAGTTATTTAACGACGCGCGCGACCAGCTGCGTACTGCGCTGGAGAAAGAGTGCGGGACGACCCTGGCAGAATGTGCGAAGACTCAGGGCAAAGGCGACCCGTATCGCGACCCGGCGATGAAAGAGTTCTATCGCTTTACCATGACCTACGACCTGCCGCAGCAGCAAGGCAAAGCGCAGGCGGTGAAGGTGCCGGAAGGGGCGGAAGTGTTGCTGGAGGCGGCGCTGCCAAATCTGTCGGCGGCGGCACGTCGTGATTTGATGGTGAAAACCGCGCTGCCTGGCGGCTACCCGCTCTCGGGTGAGACCACGGACCAGAACTTCTGGCAGCGCCTGAATCTGCCTGCGGCTTATGCGATGGCGCGCAAAGCGAAGTAAGCTTTGACAAGGGTGCTGGCGCTTGCCGGCACCGTTTTAATGTTCAGAGGCTAAAGGCGTTCAGTTCACGCACGCGGGCTGCGGGGCTGGCGCGTTTAACCGCATCGAGGAAATCGGCAAAATCGGTATTAAACAGGCTGTAGTTGTGGCGAAATCGCGCCTGCTTCATCTGCCCGTCGGCAGCATAAGTGACTATCCAGAAAGAGCGGTTATTCACTTTGATGCTGTCCCGCTCGACGCGGGTAATCGCGCTCAGCGGCACGGATTTTTTTACATCTATCTGAATCTCATAAAAATGTTCTTCATCGAAGTAATAATCAGTCGCTAGCAGCTGACCACCTTTGCCAGGGCGGAAGGTCTTGGTGGTGAGCGAAATTCTGCGTAAGCCCTTATGTTGTTCGGCGCCCTTTTTTCGCCGCTGCCACTTCGGGAAAATGAGCATCAGCCCGATAAGCGCCAGCAGCGGTAGCATCGCCATGGTGAAGTTCAGCATAGGGTCTCCTTGTGACCGTCATGATGAGTATACGCACTCGCGAGTTTTCTTATCAGCCTGATTCCATACCAGAAAGCATACCGGATGGGTAATACGCATTGCAGCGATAAGTGGTTCAACGCAACGCCTGCCATTGAAATCCTCTACACTTAACCCCATGCTACAACGTTATGCAGAGCGCCGGATCGTGCGCTTTATTCACTTTCTTAAACAGGACAGGACTGCGCATATGACCAACCCATTGTTGTCGCCTTTCGAATTACCGCCTTTTTCCAAAATCCTGCCTGAGCATGTCGTCCCTGCCGTCACCAAAGCGCTGGACGATTGCCGCAGCGCGGTGGAAAGCGTGGTCGCGCAAAGCGGGCCTTTTACCTGGGAAAATCTCTGCCAGCCGCTGGCAGAAGTTGACGATCGCATGGGCCGCCTTTTCTCCCCGGTGAGCCACCTGAATTCCGTACAAAACAGCCCGGAGCTCCGTGAAGCTTACGAGCAAACCCTGCCGCTGTTGTCCGAGTACAGCACCTGGGTTGGCCAGCATGAAGGGTTGTACAACGCTTACCGTGACCTGCGTGATGGCGACCACTACGCCACATTGTCTACCGCACAGAAGAAATCGGTGGATAACGCCCTGCGTGATTTTGAGCTGTCCGGGATTGGTCTGGATAAAGAGAAACAGCAGCGCTACGGTGAAATCGCCGCGCGTCTGTCCGAACTGGGCAATCAGTACAGCAATAACGTGCTGGATGCGACCATGGGCTGGAGCAAACTGATTGCCGACGAAGCCGAGCTTTCAGGTATGCCGGAAAGCGCGCTGGCCGCTGCGAAAGCCCAGGCCGAAGCCAAAGAACAGCAGGGTTATCTGCTGACCCTGGATATCCCAAGCTACCTGCCGGTGCTCACCTACTGCGACAATCAGCCGCTGCGTGAAGAGATGTACCGCGCCTACAGCACGCGCGCCTCTGACCAGGGCCCGAATGCGGGTAAATGGGACAACAGCCCGGTAATGGCAGAGATCCTTGCCCTGCGTCATGAGCTGGCGCAACTGCTTGGCTTTGAAAGCTACGCCTTTAAATCGCTGGCCACCAAGATGGCGGAAAATCCGTCGCAGGTGCTCGACTTCCTCGGCGATCTGGCCAAACGCGCCCGCCCGCAGGGGCAGAGAGAGCTGGCGCAACTGCGCGCTTTCGCCAAAAAAGAGTTCGGCGTCGACGACCTGCAACCCTGGGATATCGCTTACTACAGCGAAAAACAGAAACAGCATCTGTACAGCATCAGCGATGAGCAGCTGCGCCCGTACTTCCCGGAAAACAAAGCGGTGAGCGGCCTGTTCGAAGTGGTAAAACGCATTTACGGTATCACCGCCAAAGAGCGCACCGATATTGACGTCTGGCATCCGGAAGTGCGCTTCTTCGAGCTGTATGACGAGAGCAACGAACTGCGCGGCAGCTTCTACCTTGACCTTTATGCCCGCGAGCACAAACGCGGCGGCGCATGGATGGACGACTGCGTTGGGCAGATGCGTCTGGCCGACGGCTCCCTGCAAAAACCGGTGGCGTATCTCACCTGTAACTTCAACCGTCCGGTCAACGGCAAACCAGCCCTCTTTACCCATGACGAAGTTATCACCCTGTTCCATGAGTTCGGTCACGGCCTGCACCATATGCTGACCCGCATCGAAACCCCAGGGGTTGCCGGTATTAGCGGTGTGCCATGGGATGCCGTCGAGCTGCCGAGCCAGTTTATGGAAAACTGGTGCTGGAAGCCGGATGCGCTGGCGTTTATCTCCGGTCACTTTGAAACCGGCGAGCCGCTACCGCAGGATCTGCTGGATAAAATGCTGGAAGCCAAAAACTACCAGGCGGCGCTGTTTATCCTGCGTCAGCTGGAGTTCGGCCTGTTCGACTTCCGTCTGCATGCGGAGTTTAACCCGCAGCAGGGGGCGAAAATCCTCGATACCCTGTTTGAGATTAAAGAGCAGGTTGCAGTGATGCAAAGCCCGTCCTGGGGCCGCTTCCCGCATGCGTTCAGCCATATCTTTGCCGGTGGTTATGCGGCGGGTTACTACAGCTACCTGTGGGCCGATGTGCTGGCGGCAGACGCTTACTCACGCTTTGAAGAAGAAGGCATTTTCAACCGCGAAACCGGTCAGTCGTTCCTCGACAACATCCTGACCCGTGGGGGTTCCGAAGAGCCAATGGAGCTGTTCAAACGCTTCCGTGGCCGTGAGCCGCAGCTGGATGCGATGCTGGAGCATTATGGTATCGAAGGCTGATTGTTAGTGAAAATCTGTTTAATCGATGAAACAGGCGCCGGAGACGGCGCCTTATCTGTTCTGGCCTCCCGCTGGGGACTGGAACATGACGACGAGAATCTGATGGCGTTGGTGCTCACACCGTCCCGTCTTGAACTGCGTAAGCGCGATGAGCCGAAGCTTGGCGGCATTTTCGTGGATTTTGTCGACGGGGCGATGGCGCACCGGCGCAAGTTTGGCGGCGGTCGCGGCGAAGCGGTCGCCAAAGCGGTAGGCGTTAAAGGCAGCTATCTGCCGGACGTGGTGGATGCCACCGCAGGGTTAGGTCGTGATGCTTTTGTGCTGGCGTCGGTGGGCTGCCGGGTGCGGATGTTAGAGCGTAATCCGGTGGTCGCGGCGTTGCTGGATGATGGCCTGGCGCGCGGCTATGCCGACCCGGAAATTGGCGGCTGGTTGCAGGAGCGCTTGCAGCTAATTCACGCCTCCAGCCTGACCGGGCTTGCGGATATCTCGCCGCGCCCGCAGGTGGTTTATCTGGATCCGATGTTTCCCCATAAGCAGAAAAGCGCGCTGGTCAAAAAAGAGATGCGCGTCTTCCAGTCGCTGGTGGGGCCGGATTTAGACGCCGATGGTTTGCTGGAGCCTGCACGCAGGCTGGCGACTAAGCGGGTGGTGGTCAAGCGCCCGGACTACGCGCCGCCGCTGGCCGATGTGGCGACGACCAATGCGGTGACCACCAAGGGCCACCGTTTTGATATTTATGCCGGGACGCCGGAGGAGAGTGCGGTCTGATGCCCTCTCCCTGAACCTCTACCACGGGGAGAGGGGACTGTCTGGTTTTCTCCCTCTCCCTTGGGAGAGGGCGGGGTGAGGGGAAATTCTGGCACCTTAGTTAACAAAACGCCCGCATTATGGGGTCAGTCCATTAGCGGGCGTTGTCACTCTGGTCAGCGGAATACCAGATTAATCTTCTTCGTCATCCTTCAACGGAACAATCAGCATATCGACGTGGACGGTGTTAATCAGCTGGCGAGCTGAAGACATCAGCTTGCTCCAGAAGTCCTGATGATGACCACACACCACCAAATCCATATCGTATTTTTTGATGGCGTCTACCAGCACCTGACCAAGATCGCCACTGCCGCTCAGGGTTTCAGTGATCGGATAGCCTGCGTTAGTGGACAGGTCAGTCAGCGCCTGATGCGTCTCGTCGGAGATACGTTTTTGCATATCGCCAAGATTCACGTCGATAAGGCCAGTATAAAGATCGGAATAGTTAACATCGACATGAATCAGGGATACTTTCGCATTGTAGGGACGCGCCATTGAGACTGCTTTCTCAACCAGCAATTTACTTTCTGGTGAGAGGTCTACCGCGATGAGTATGTGTTTGTAAGCCATAATGTTACTCCTTCCATAAGTTGTCGATGACCACAGGGTCGACCCCCATGATGCAGTGGCACTCCCCACGTCCTGCGCACAACCTTTGCGGGTAGTACCCGGCCTTAAGGATCTCATTGTAGAGGATATTTCTACCTTATAACGCTATATACATGTCGTCAATGCACCAGGATCACGAATCACTTAAGGAAGGTGCGATTTAATCGGTGGGGTTCAGTGGAGTCCTTATCTGTATTAGCCTTACCTTAGCTGAGCTGTA
>NZ_CBFFRJ010000077.1:0-24650 GCF_965644225.1 Phytobacter sp. V91
TGAAAGTCTGATATTCATGATTTTAGCATGATCCTCTGACGGCATGAAATCAAGCAGTTTCAATGATCACGGGTATATATATAAAGTTGACGTTCTTTACGACCCGCAGAGATCACGAATTCGGTTATTCCTCCCGGCACAGCCACTGCGTCTGCCTTGATGCCAGTAAATCCCGCTGCTGATGGGTGGGAGCTCTGTCGCTGACCACGTAGTGAAAATCGCCGATATTGCCGTTGCAGCACATCGCCCGACGGCCAAATTTGGTGCTGTCCACCACCAGTACGTTGATTCTGGCACTGGCGATCAGCGCCTGGCGGGCCACCACTTCCTCGTCGTTGAAATCATACAACTCGCCCTGTTCACCAATACCGCCCACTGACACCACGCCGATGTCGACCCGATAGCGGTGAAAAAAAGCCAAAGCATCGCTACCGATCACATCGAGGTCGCGCTTGCGCACGCGTCCACCCGCCACCGTCAATTCGCATCCCGGCAGCTGACTCAGCGGCGTTGCGGCATGCAAATTGTTAGTGCATACCGCCAGCTGAGTGTCCACCGGCAGGGCGTGGGCAACCATCTCGACGGTGGTGCCGGTACCAAGAAAACAGCTTTCCACTTCGCTCAACAGCTGGACGACGCACCCGCCAATCCAGCGTTTTCCCTGCACGTTGATTATCTCGCGCTGCTGATAACCAATGTTTTCGCGTGCGAAAGGGGCGACCATCCCATGGCGGCGCAATAACAGGCCCTGGGCGGTGAGTTCACGCAGGTCGCTGCGCACGGTTTGCAGTGAAACGCCGAAGTAATGAGCCAACTGTTCAATACTGCTTTCGCCCTGTTCTGTCACCAGAGAGACAATTTCAATACGACGGGCTTCCGGGGTCATATTTGCATCCTGCTTAAGCCATTTTGACTCATGCTAGCCCGCGAATATGAAATTATTACTACGAAAAAACCAGGTCATAATTCTGTCAGATTCCCTTGTTTTAATCGTCACAACGAAAACCAAGGGGATGAAAACATGAGTAAAACACCTGCGCTGGCTGTGGTCTTTCTGGCAATGATGAGCGCATCGGCCTTCGCCAAATCTACCCTCACGCTCTATACCAGTCAGCCGAACGAAGATGCGCAAATGACGGTCAGTGCGTTTGAGCAGGCGCACCCGGATGTGGAAGTGAAATGGATCCGCGATGGCACCAGCAAACTGATTGCCCGCCTGCAAGCCGAAATCGCTGCGGGCGTCGCCAGCCCTGACGTGTTGCTGATTGCCGACAGCGTAACCATGGAATCCCTGAAACAGCAAAATCTGCTGGCGGCTTATCAGTCGCCGCAGGCCAGTCGCTACGATGCAAAATTGTACGACAAAGACGGCTACTACTACGGCACCAAGCTTATCACCACCGGTATTGCCTACCACAGTAAAGCTCCAGTGAAGCCGGATTCCTGGCAGGATCTGCTCAAGCCTGAGCTGAAAAACATGACCACGCTGCCCAGCCCACTTTATTCCGGTGCGGCGCAAATTCATCTGGCCACCCTGATGAACGACCCGCAGCTGGGCTGGCAGTATTACGAAAAGCTGAAAGAGAACGGGGCAATGCCGCAGAGCGGTAACGGCGGCGTGATGAGTGCCATCACCTCCGGCAACAAAGCCTACGGCGTACTGGTGGATTACATGGCGATCCGTGAAAAAGCCAAGGGTGCGCCGATTGAGTTCGTCTTCCCGAAAGAGGGCGTCAGCATCGTGACTGAGCCGGTGGCGATGATGAAGGAGGCCAAAAATGTTGAGGGCGCGAAAGCTTTTATCGACTTTGTTCTCTCCCCGGATGGCCAGCAACTGGTTCTGAAGCAGGGCTATCTGACGGCTGACCCAGGCCTGCCGGTGCCGCAGGGCTTCCCGGCGCGTGACAGCATTAAGCTGATGGCGTATGACCCGGCGAAGGCGCTGGCTGATGCCGAGGCAAACAAAAAACGATTTGCCGATCTCTTTGGAAGCCGTTAAGTCATGGCGGATATGACGTTGCGCCCGCCCGCCGCCAGCAGTCCGCCAAAAGGGCTGCTGTGGCTTTTACTTTGCTTTATCGCGCTGCTGAGCCTGCTTCCCAGCCTGCGACTGCTGCTCAGCGCACTGGTGGACTGGCGGCAGGGAAGTGACAGCAGCCTGTGGCGCGTACTGAGCAACCCCTCCACCTGGGTTGCCCTCTATAACAGCCTCTATACCAGTGGCGTGGGCACCCTGCTGTCGCTGGTGCTGGGCAGTCTGTTCGCTTTTTGCCTGGCCCTGACCAACATTCGCGGTAAGCAGATTTGGGTATTCCTGTTTATGCTGCCGATGATGATCCCCCCGCAGGTAACCGCCCTGAGCTGGTTGCAGCTGTTCGGGCCGAGCAGCATTCTGCTCAACAGCATAGGCTTAGCTCCGGCTTTTGGCAGCCCGAATCCGCTTTATTCGCCGGAGGGGATCGCGCTGTTACTCGGGATCCAGCATGCGCCGCTGGTTTTTCTCGCGCTGCGCACCCAGTTGCAGTGCCTGCCGAAAGAACAAATTGAAGCCGCCCGGCTGAACGGCGCCTCCCTGTGGCGGGTGTTTATCGATATTGTGCTGCCCCTGTGCCGCACCGCGCTGTGGGCGGGGGCAGCGATAGCCTTCGTCTCGGCGCTGGGGAACTTCGGTATTCCGGCTATGCTCGGCATTCCCATTTCGTATTTCGTCCTGCCGATTCAGATTTACCAGACGCTCTCCAGCTTTGGCCCGTCGATGCTTAACGATGTGGCAGCATTGTCGGTACTGATGGGAGTGCTGGCGATTGGCATCGTCACCTTGCAGGGCCGCATGCAGCGTCGGTATGCGCTGCCTTTAATTGGCATGGCGGGACGCCCGCTGAGCTTTGAGCTGGGAAGATGGCGACCGGCAACCGAGCTCCTGTTGAGCCTGGTGCTGTTTGCCATTCTGCTGGCGCCGCTGCTGGCATTGCTGGTCACCTCGCTGGTGCCGACGCTGGGGGTGCCGTTGAATATGGAGACCCTGACCTTTTCCGCCTGGCGTGCCATCTTTGACGATCAAAGCGCCACCTGGCGGGCATTGACCAACAGCTTTACCCTCTCTGTCAGCGCATCGCTGGCGCTGATGATTATCTGCCTGCCGCTGGCGTGGCTGCTGGTACGCTACCCCAGCCGACCTTTACGCTGGTTGTATCGGCTGATCGATATTCCCTACACCTTGCCAGGCGTGGTGCTGGCGATAGCCTTTATTCTGCTCTTCGCCCGTCCGTTGCCGCTGGTGAGCATCAGTCTGAGCGGGACGCTGACCCTTATTTTCCTCGCCTATCTCGCCCGTTTTCTGACGGTATGCCTGAAGCCGGTACACAGCAGCATGCTGCTGCTCGACCCGGCAATGGAAGAAGCCGCAAGCCTCGCTGGCGCGAATTTCTCTCAGCGCCTGCGCCATATTGTTCTGCCGCTGCTGGCGCCCGCTGCGTTTGCCGGCGCGCTGTTAGTCTTCCTGACGGCGGTGAACGAATTAACGGTATCGGCGCTGCTGTGGAGTGCGGGCAAAGAGACGATCGGCGTGGTGATTTTTAATCTGGATGAGAGTGGCAACAAGGTGCTGGCCTCGGCGATTTCCGTACTGGTGGTCGCGCTGGTGGCGGGCGTGATGCTGTTGCTTAGCCACTTCGGCAAGTATTTACCCAAAGGAGTGATTCCGTGGCAGAACTGAAACTGGAAGGGCTGTGCAAAGCATTTGGCAGCCAGTTCGTGGTACGGGACCTGGATTTGACCATCCCCGAAGGCGCGTTTACGGCCCTGCTGGGACCCAGCGGCTGCGGTAAAACCACGACGCTTCGGATCCTCGCCGGGCTGGAGCATCTCTCCTCGGGGCGTCTGTTGCTGGGAGAGAGGCTACTGGCCGATGCGCGGGTACATATGCCGCCGGAGACCCGGGATATGGGGATGGTTTTTCAGTCTTACGCGTTATGGCCGCATATGACGGTGGCGGAAAACGTCGGCTATCCGCTGAAACTGCGCAAAGTCCAGGGGGCCGCCCGCCAGAAGCAGGTGATGGAGGCTTTAGAGGTGGTGGAGCTGGCGGCCTATGCCGGGCGTTCGCCGCAGGAATTAAGCGGCGGGCAGCGTCAGCGGGTGGCGCTGGCCCGCTGTCTGGTGTCGGAGCCGCAGGTGGTGCTGCTGGATGAACCCCTGGCTAATCTCGACAGGCATTTGCGTGCCACCATGGAGCAGACGTTTCGCGATTTTCACCGTCGCACCGGTGCAACCTTTGTTTATGTTACCCATGACCAGGCCGAAGCGATGGCGCTGGCGAGCCACATCGCGGTGATGAACAACGGGGAACTGATGCAGTGGGGCGCACCGCAGACGCTGTATCAACACCCGGACAATGCCTGGGTGGCGGGGTTTATTGGCAAGGGGAATATTGTTTCGCTGGCGGGTCTTGCCGACGAGCAGGATCTTGACAGTATCCAGTTACACAATGGCCTGGCCTGCGGTCATAACGGACCGCGCCAGCAGGTGTTGATTCGCCCCGAGCATGTCCAGGTCACTGATAATGGTCTTGCTGCGACGGTGGAGAGCTGTATTTTCCAGGGGGAGCGCTATTTACTGGCGCTACGCTTGCAGGACGGGCAAACTCTGAGCGCTTTCCATCACTCACCGCTGCGTGAACAACAATGCACGGGCGTTCGCCTGTTACAGGGCTGGCGGCTGGAGGCGGCGTGACGGTAAGTATTGAGGTTATCAGCGGGCTGAACGGCAAAGCGCCGGCGGCGATCCTTATCGCCACGCCACAGCAGCGAATTTTACTCGATGCCGGAGGGGGGCTGGAGCCTGATGCGGATCTCTGGCCGGTACCGGAGAATCTCGATGCGGTGTTGTTGAGCCACGATCATGTGGATCATATTGCGGGCCTTGAGAGGCTGCCGCCGGGGCTGGCGGTGTACTGCACGAAAACCACGGCTCAGGCGTTACCGGCAGGCTATGACATTCGGCTTATTCCGGTGCGCGGGCAATTTCAACTTGCTGATATCACCGTTACCACCGGCAGCTGCGGGCATGCCCTGGGGGGCGTCTGGTTCCATCTCGCGATGGCGGGGGGCATTTTTTACAGCGGCGACATCAGCATGGAGTCCTCGTTGTTTCATTTTGCTATGCCGCCGCCTGCGCAGATAGCGCTGGTGGATGCTTCTTATGGTCTGTACGACGTCGCCCGGCACACGCAGTGGGATAAATTGCAGAGCCTGCTCTCTCTTCCCGGACTTTGTCCGGTGCCGCCTTCCGGACGTGCGGTGGAGCTGGCGTTATTGCTGGCGCGCAGCGGACGTTACGATATCGCCCTCGACGCGCCCTGTATGGCGATGCTTGAGCAAATGGCAGCGCACAACGACGGGAGCTTGCGCCCGGGTGTGGAGGCCGAACTGCGGCAATTGTTACAGGTTCTGCTACCCTTTTCTTTGCAAGCTGGCGTGGTGCTGGCAGCCGATCCTGATGGCCAGAGTGGTATGGCGGGAGAGCTGCGTGCCCGCAGTGATTTTCACCATCGCACGCTGTTTACCGGCCACCTGAACCGCGTGGCCCGGCAGCAGTGGCTGGACGGGGAGGTGGAATTTTGTCGCTGGAACGTGCACCCCACCCTGCGTTGCTTACAGAAACTGGTCGCCGCGCTGGCGTGCCGGCGACTGTTCCCGTTATTTACGCCGATCGATGATGTGTTGCACTGGCAACAAACGCTGGGGTGCGAAATTATGATGCAAAGCTATTTTGGAACAGATTAATGTCACTGATATGTAAGCCTTTTGTCTTTGTTCGCCACGGCGAAACGCCGTTAAATCGTGATAAGTTGATTGGAGGACGCACGGATGTGCCGCTAACGGAAGAGGGGGAAAGACAGGCGCTGGCCGCCGCCCCTTTACTTAGCACATGGAACTGGAGTGGTATTGCGGTCAGTTCATTGCAGCGCGCCCGCCGAACCCTCGAACTGGCCCTGCCGGGCGCACCTCATACGGTGGTTGATGGCCTGCGTGAACGTGACTGGGGTTTAATTGAAAATCGTCCCATCAGCGAACTCCCGCCTTATGAAAGCACCCCTCCCTGGGGGGAAAGCTGGGAAACCTTCAGCTCCAGGGTGACGGATTCACTCAATGGTCTGCTGGAACAGTACGAGATACCGCTTGTCGTGGCGCATTCCGGCGTCTTTCGCGTTATTCGCTACTACGCCAGCGGTACCCCCTACGGCGATCGGGTGGGGAATGTAGTGCCTATGTGGATCTCACCGGGCAAAACCGAAGAAGAGTGGCAGATAGTCCCGCTCACGGAATCCTTATTAGTTCGCTGATGTCGCACCGGTTCTGGCAAACCAGTCCAGCATGCGCTGCCAGCCATCTTTGGCTGATTCTTCGTGATAGCTGGGGCGATAGTCGGCATTGAACGCATGGCCGGCATCCGGATAAACAATAATCTCTGCGCGGGCATTGGCGGCACGCAATGCCTGACGCATGGTGTCGACAGTATCCAGAGGAATGCCGGTATCCCTTGCGCCATATAAACCGAGCACCGGCGCGCTGAGATCGACGGCAATATCCACCGGGTGTTTTGGTGAGTTCAGGGATTTTTGTCCTGACAGCTTTCCGTACCAGGCGACCGCGGCTTTTAATTGCGGATTATGCGCGGCATACAGCCAGGCAATTCGTCCTCCCCAGCAAAAACCAGTCGCCAGTAGTCGTTGCGCATCTCCCCCGTTACGCGCGGCCCAGTTGGCGACGTGATCGAGGTCGGCGAGCACCTGAGCGTCGGGGACTTTCATCACCAGGCCCTCATAAAGGGTCTGAATATCGGCATAATCATCAGGGCTGCCCTGACGAAAATAGAGCTCCGGGGCGACGGCAAGATAGCCTTCCAGGGCAAGGCGGCGACACAGGTCGCGAATGTGCTCATGGACCCCGAAAATTTCCTGAATCACCAGCACCACCGGCAGCGAACTGAGCGCATTTTTAGGCCGCGCATGGTATGCAGGCATGCTGTCGCCCTGGGTAGGGATGGTGGTTTCGCCAGCGATGATGGCATCTACAGGGGTGTGCAATGGGGTGGATGAGTGAGGTGAAGCCGCGGGAGCATAGCCCGGCAGTGTGTTTGTTGTCATAGCATTCTCCATACCTTTAATTGTCTGTACCCTGGATTCGCGCTTTAGTAACTATAGTCCCATCAAGGGCAAACCTTCCTGCCTGAAAAGAGCTATCTTTGGAGCAAGGTTGAATGCGGTAGTATGATAATGTGATGTTTATCACTATTTTATGGAAATGTTATGCAAACAAATATTATCGTGGCGATCTCCGTCACGAAAATAGTTGCGTCTCTTCTGTAAAGTACCTTTTTGCTTCTCCTGACTAAACCTGACCACCGAGGAGTTTTTTATGTCCAAGTCTGATGTTTTTCATCTCGGCCTCACCAAAAACGATTTACAAGGGGCTACCCTGGCTATCGTCCCTGGCGATCCGGAGCGTGTGGAAAAGATCGCCGCGCTGATGGATAAGCCGGTTAAGCTGGCATCCCATCGCGAGTTCACCTCCTGGCGTGCTGAGCTTGATGGCAAAGCGGTTATCGTCTGCTCCACCGGTATCGGTGGTCCGTCGACATCTATTGCCGTTGAAGAGCTGGCACAGCTTGGTATTCGTACTTTCCTGCGCGTGGGGACTACCGGCGCTATTCAGCCACATATCAACGTTGGCGATGTGCTGGTGACGACCGCCTCTGTTCGCCTCGATGGCGCCAGCCTGCATTTCGCGCCGATGGAATATCCAGCAGTGGCTGACTTTGAGTGCACCACCGCACTGGTGGCGGCGGCGAAAGAGGTGGGGGCAACCACCCATATCGGCGTAACCGCCTCTTCTGACACCTTCTATCCGGGTCAGGAACGTTATGACACCTTCTCTGGCCGCGTGGTTAACCGCTACAAAGGCTCAATGGAAGAGTGGCAGTCAATGGGCGTGATGAACTATGAAATGGAGTCCGCCACGCTGCTGACCATGTGTTCAAGCCAGGGATTGCGTGCGGGGATGGTGGCTGGCGTTATCGTTAACCGTACCCAGCAGGAGATTCCGAACGCCGAGACTATGAAGCAAACCGAAAGCCATGCGGTGAAAATCGTTGTGGAAGCGGCGCGCCGTCTGGTTTGATTCTGGCGCCATACAGAAAAGGCCGGCTTGCCCGGCCTTGATTCTTTTTGTTTCCATTTCCCCTCATACGATACATCTCGCTAAGGTTGAAACGTAGGGCAATTGCGCCCAATCTGTTACACTTCACGGACAATTTCTTCAATAGCAGGCACTAAGATGGCGGAAGATTCAAAAGAGACGACGCACTTTGGTTTTCAGACTGTCGCTAAAGATCAGAAAGCCGATATGGTGGCGCACGTTTTCCATTCTGTCGCTGCAAAATATGATGTCATGAATGATTTGATGTCTATGGGCATCCATCGTTTATGGAAACGCTTCACCATCGATTGCAGTGGCGTGCGTCGCGGGCAAAAAGTCCTCGACCTGGCGGGCGGTACCGGCGATCTGACGGCGAAATTCTCCCGTCTGGTGGGGGAAACGGGTCAGGTGGTGTTGGCGGATATCAACGACTCCATGCTGAAGATGGGACGCGAAAAGCTGCGTAATATCGGCATTATTGGCAATGTTGAATACGTGCAGGCCAACGCTGAAGCGCTGCCCTTCCCGGACAATACCTTTGATTGCATCACCATCTCCTTCGGTCTGCGTAACGTTACCGAAAAAGAGAAAGCGCTGCGCTCTATGTACCGGGTGCTCAAGCCTGGTGGACGCCTGCTGGTGCTGGAATTCTCTAAGCCGATCATCGAGCCGCTAAGTAAAGTCTACGACGCCTACTCTTTCCATGTGCTGCCGCGCATTGGTCAACTGGTTGCCAGTGATGCCGGGAGCTATCGCTATCTGGCGGAATCTATCCGTATGCATCCCGATCAGGAAACCCTGAAGGCGATGATGCAGGGCGCAGGTTTTGAAAACGTGGATTACTACAATCTGACCGCGGGTGTTGTTGCGCTGCATCGTGGCTATAAGTTCTGACGGGAGTTTATATGCCCTTTAAGCCCCTGGTGAATGCGGGGATTGAACAGCTGTTCAATGCCTTCATCTACCGTGAAAAAGCCTTAAAACCCGCCCGTCAGCGCCTGCATGGCAAAATCCTGCGTGTTGAGCTCAAAGAGTTCGCTTCACCGCTGGTGCTGGCTTTCAGCGAGCGCCAGGTCGACGTGCTCGGGGAATGGGAAGGTGAAGCCGACTGTAGGGTGGTCACCCGACTGCGGGTATTACCCACTTTGCGCGATCGTCAGCAGCTTACTGCGCTGATCCGCAGCGGCGACCTGGAAGTGCAGGGCGATATTCAGGTGGTACAAAACCTGGTCGCGCTGATGGATTTAGCGGAATTTGATGTCGCAGAACTGTTAGCCCCTTATACCGGCGATGTGGCGGCAGAAGGTATTGGTAAATCGCTCCGCATCGGCGCGAGCGTTGTACAGAATGGCTTTAAACGCCAGCAGCGCTATGTGGCGGAAGCCATCACCGAAGAGTGGCGTCTTGCGCCCGGCGCGCTGGAAGTCGCCTGGTTTGTTGAGGAAACCGCCGCCACCGAACGCGAAACCGATACCTTATTCAAACGACTGGAAAAACTGGAGGGCAAATGACGCCAGGAGAAATTCGGCGCCTCTATTTCATCGTCCAGACATTTTTGAGTTACGGCCTTGATGAGCTGATCCCCAAAATGCGCATCACGCTGCCTCTGCGGCTGTGGCGCAAGATGTTGTTCTGGATGCCAAACCGCCATAAAGATAAGGCCCTCGGCGAGCGTCTGCGTCTCGCCTTGCAGGAGCTTGGCCCGGTCTGGATCAAGTTCGGCCAGATGCTCTCCACCCGTCGTGACCTCTTTCCACCGCTGATCGCTGACCAACTGGCGATGTTGCAGGACCGGGTGGCTCCCTTTGATGGTCAACTGGCGAAACAGCAGATTGAAAAAGCCATGGGCGACCAGCCGGTCGAGGCATGGTTTGACGATTTCGAGATAGTACCGCTGGCATCGGCATCGATTGCCCAGGTGCACACGGCAAGGCTGAAAGAGAACGGCAAAGAGGTGGTCATCAAGGTGATCCGCCCGGACATTCTGCCGATCATTAAAGCGGACCTGAAACTGATTTATCGCCTGGCGGGCTGGGTACCACGCCTGCTGCCGGACGGACGTCGTTTGCGGCCCCAGGAAGTGGTGCGCGAGTATGAAAAAACGCTGATCGACGAGCTGGATTTGCTGCGCGAAGCGGCGAACGCCATCCAGCTGCGGCGTAACTTCGACAAGAGCCCAATGCTCTATATTCCGGAAGTCTATTCCGACTATTGCAGTCAGAATATGATGGTGATGGAGCGTATTTATGGCGTCCCGGTTTCAGACGTGGCGACGCTTGTGAAAAACGGCACCAATATGCAACTGCTCGCCGAGCGTGGTGTGCAGGTCTTCTTCACCCAGGTGTTCCGCGACAGCTTCTTCCATGCCGACATGCACCCTGGCAATATTTTCGTCAGCTTCGACCATCCGGAAGATCCGCAGTACATCGGGATTGATTGCGGGATAGTCGGCTCCCTGAATAAAGAAGATAAGCGCTATCTGGCGGAAAACTTCATCGCCTTTTTCAATCGTGATTATCGTAAGGTGGCTGAACTGCATGTGGATTCCGGCTGGGTGCCGCCGGATACCAATGTGGAAGAGTTCGAATTCGCCATTCGTACGGTGTGCGAGCCGATTTTTGAAAAGCCGCTGGCGGAAATCTCCTTTGGTCATGTGCTGCTGAATCTGTTTAACACCGCACGGCGATTCAATATGGAAGTGCAACCGCAGCTGGTTCTGTTACAGAAGACCCTGCTGTATGTTGAAGGTGTTGGGCGTCAGCTTTATCCGCAGCTGGATTTGTGGAAAACCGCGAAACCTTTCCTCGAAACATGGATCAAAGATCAGGTGGGTTTGCCTGCGCTGCTCAAAGCGGTAAAAGAGAAAGGACCTTTCTGGATCGAGAAAATGCCGGAACTGCCCGAGCTGATTTACAACAGTTTACGTCACGGCAAACAATTGCAGGTTAGTGTTGATAAAATCGCGACTGAGTTGCAATCAAACCATGTGCGGCAGGGACAATCCCGTTACTTATTTGGTATTGGCGCTACGTTATTACTGAGTGGCACATTATTACTGATTAACCGCCCGGAATGGGGACTTAATCCCGGTGGGTTAATGGTGGCGGGTGTGATTGCCTGGTTTGTCGGCTGGCGCAAAACGCGCTGATTTTCACATCGCCCTGGTCAGGCCCGGTAACGTATACTGGGGCCTGTTTTTTTCATCATCATCGCTTACAGAGGACTATGTATGGGTGGTATCAGTGTTTGGAATTTGGTGATCATCGCCGTTATTGTCGTGCTGCTGTTCGGAACGAAAAAGTTAGGTTCTATCGGTTCCGATCTGGGCGCATCGATCAAAGGCTTTAAAAAAGCCATGAGCGACGATGACAAGCAGGATAAAGACAAATCAGCTGAAGATGCGGATTTCACGGCTAAATCCCTTGCTGACAAGCCAGAAGACGGCAAAAAAGATGAAAAGCATCACGACAAAGAGCAGGTGTAACTCGTGTTTGATATTGGTTTCGGCGAGCTGTTATTAGTCTTCGTTATTGGCCTTGTGGTCCTCGGGCCACAGCGTTTGCCCGTTGCGGTACGCACCGTGGCAGGCTGGGTCAGGGCTCTGCGCTCTCTTGCCACAACGGTGCAAAATGAGCTGGCGCAGGAGCTGAAAATGCAAGAGTTTCAGGACAGCCTGAAGAAGGTGGAAAAGGCCAGCCTGGAAAACCTGACGCCTGAGCTTAAAGCCTCGATGGATGAGCTGCGCCAGGCGGCGGAGTCAATGAAACGTTCCTATACCGCAAACGATCCAGAAAAAGCGAGCGATGAGGCCCATACCATCCATAACCCGGTGGTAAAAGATAACGAAGCCCGGCATGAAGGCGCCACACCGTCAGCGGCTGAGCATCAGGCCAGCGCGCCTGAACAGGCTCCGGATTCGGTTGACGTGAATAAGACGATAACTCCGACGTCGGACGTTAAACCGGTTTTTGACACACCACCTACTTCAAGTGATAAATCCTGAACATGGCTGTTGATGATACCCAACCGCTTATCGCCCATCTTATTGAGCTGCGTAAGCGCCTGTTAAACTGCATCATTGCAGTTGTCGTGATTTTCCTGGCGTTGGTCTATTTCGCCAACGACATCTACCATCTGGTGTCTGCGCCGTTAATTAAACAACTGCCGCAGGGCGCGACCATGATTGCGACCGATGTCGCTTCGCCCTTTTTCACGCCGATTAAACTGACCTTTATGGTGTCGTTGATCCTGTCAGCGCCGGTCATTTTGTATCAGGTATGGGCGTTTATTGCCCCCGCTCTTTATCGCCATGAGCGCAAGCTGGTGGTGCCTCTGCTGGTTTCCAGCTCGTTGCTGTTTTATATCGGTATGGCGTTCGCCTATTTCGTGGTCTTCCCGTTGGCGTTTGGTTTTCTGGCCAATACGGCGCCGGAAGGGGTGTTGGTTTCCACGGATATCGCCAGCTATCTCAGCTTTGTGATGGCGCTATTTATGGCGTTTGGCGTCTCTTTTGAGGTGCCGGTCGCCATTGTGCTGCTGTGCTGGATGGGCGTAACCACACCGGAATCTCTGCGCCAGAAACGTCCGTATGTGCTGGTGGGGGCGTTTGTGGTCGGCATGTTGCTCACGCCGCCAGATGTCTTCTCCCAGACTCTGCTTGCTATCCCTATGTACTGTTTGTTCGAAGTCGGGGTCTTTTTCGCGCGTTTCTACACCGGTAAGGGGCGTCGCGCAGAAGAAGACGAAGAACAAACGACCGAAGAGTAAATCCAGCCGCCCGTCAGGGCGGTTGTTGTCTGGAGCGAAGCATGTTCGATATCGGTGTCAACCTTACCAGTTCCCAGTTTTCCCATGACCGTGATGACGTGATGATGCGCGCGCAGGCGGCGGGCGTGAGCGGCATGTTGCTCACCGGGACCAATCTTGTGGAGAGTCAGCAGGCGCAGCTTTTTGCGCGCCGCTACCCGCGCTGTTGGTCAACTGCGGGTGTCCATCCTCATGACAGCAGCAGCTGGACGCCGGAAACAGAACGCGAAATCCGTGCGCTCGCAGCACAGCCTGAAGTGGTGGCCATCGGCGAGTGCGGCCTCGATTTCAACCGCAATTTTTCCACGCCAGAGGATCAGGAAAGGGCTTTTGTGGCGCAACTGGCGCTGGCTGCGGAACTCTCTATGCCGGTATTTCTTCATTGCCGCGATGCGCATACACGCTTTCTCACCTTGCTTGACCCCTGGCTGGATAAACTGCCGGGGGCGGTGCTGCACTGTTTTACCGGCACCTTGAGCGAGGCGCAGGACTGCCTGGCGCGTGGAATGTATCTTGGGATTACGGGCTGGGTTTGCGATGAGCGACGTGGCCTTGAGCTACGCGAGGTGGTACCACATATCCCCGCCGGGCGTCTGTTTGTGGAAACCGATGCGCCTTATTTGTTGCCGCGTGATTTATCGCCGAAGCCCAAATCACGACGCAACGAACCCGCACATCTGGGGCATATACTCCAGTGTGTCGCCGGGTTGCGTGGTGATGACGTAGATTGGCTGGAAAACGTCATGGATAACAACGTGCAGACGTTGTTTGGGATCAGGCTTTCTTAAAGTCGGTGTTTTTAATGCTCTGCATCACCTGCTTATTGAGCAGATTGAGCAGCAGCATAGAGCGGGCTTCGCCATCCGGCTCTTTAAAAATGGCCTGCAATCCTTCCAGCGCCCCTTCCGTAATGATGACCTGATCGCCGGGATAGGGTGTTTCAGGATCGGTTACGCCTTCCGGTTGATAGAGCGAAAGCTGATGGACAACCGTTGCGGGAACCTGCGCTGGCTGCGAACCAAAGCGAACGAAGTGGCTGACGCCGCGTGTGGCATTGATGGTGGTGGTGTGAATCGTTTCTGGATCGAATTCGACAAAGAGATAATTCGGAAACAGGGGTTCACTCACCGTCGTGCGTTTACCGCGAACCATTTTTTCCAGTGCGATCATTGGCGTCAGGCAGTTTACCGCCTGGCGTTGGAGGTGTTCCTGGGCGCGCTGAAGCTGGCCACGTTTGCAGTAAAGTAGATACCAGGATTGCATAATGTTCTTTTCCGGAAGTTCGGAGCGCAAGAATATCAAATGCACGCTGCGATGGCTAAGTTGATTATACGTCTGGCTCGCATTAATCCTTGTTTTTCACCTCGATTTAACAAAATTACAGCAACGTGAAGATGAACACCGTATAATAAAGCGCTTATCAAGAGGCCAGTATAAACTCCATGAAATACCACGACCTACGCGATTTTCTGACGCTGCTTGAACAGCAGGGCGAACTCAAACGCATCACGTTGCCGGTCTCCCCGTATCTGGAGATGACGGAAATTGCCGACCGTACGCTTCGTGCAGGTGGTCCGGCATTGCTGTTTGAAAACCCGAAAGGGTTCAACATGCCGGTGCTATGCAACCTGTTTGGTACACCCCGCCGGGTGGCAATGGGGATGGGGCAGGAAGATGTCAGCGCGCTGCGCGAGGTGGGTAGATTACTGGCCTTTCTCAAAGAGCCTGAGCCGCCAAAAGGCTTTCGCGATCTTTACGACAAACTGCCGCAGTTTAAGCAGGTCCTCAATATGCCAACCCGCCGCCTGCGCGGTGCGTCCTGCCAGCAAAAAGTGGTGCAGGGCGATGACGTTGACCTGACCAAAATCCCGATTATGCAGTGCTGGCCTGACGATGCAGCACCGCTCATCACATGGGGTCTGACCGTGACCCGAGGGCCACATAAAGAGCGGCAGAATCTGGGCATTTATCGCCAGCAGTTGATTGGCAAAAATAAGCTGATTATGCGCTGGCTATCCCATCGTGGCGGCGCGCTGGATTTCCAGGAGTGGCGTGAAGCGCATCCTGGCGAACGTTTCCCGGTTTCCGTTGCTCTGGGCGCCGATCCGGCGACGATTCTCGCGGCGGTCACTCCGGTACCGGACACCTTGTCTGAATATGCCTTTGCCGGACTGCTGCGCGGCACTAAAACAGAAGTCGTCAAATGCGTCTCGAATGATTTAGAGGTGCCAGCCAGTGCGGAAATTGTACTGGAAGGTTATATTGAACCGGGAGAGATGGCGCCGGAAGGGCCCTATGGCGACCACACCGGTTACTATAATGAAATCGACAACTTCCCGGTCTTCACCGTTACGCACATCACGCAGCGTGAAGACGCGATTTATCATTCCACCTACACCGGTCGTCCACCGGATGAGCCAGCGGTGTTGGGCGTTGCGTTAAATGAAGTGTTTGTGCCGATTTTGCAAAAGCAGTTCCCGGAAATCGTCGATTTTTATCTGCCGCCGGAAGGTTGTTCATACCGCCTTGCTGTTGTCACCATGAAGAAACAGTACGCAGGCCACGCAAAACGCGTCATGATGGGTGTCTGGTCATTCTTACGCCAGTTTATGTACACCAAGTTCGTGATTGTCTGCGACGACGATATCAACGCACGCGACTGGAATGATGTGATTTGGGCTATCACCACCCGTATGGACCCGGCACGGGACACGGTGCTGATTGAAAACACGCCTATTGATTACCTGGATTTTGCCTCGCCGGTTTCCGGTCTTGGCTCGAAAATGGGGCTGGATGCCACCAACAAATGGCCCGGCGAAACCCAACGTGAATGGGGTCGCCCTATCAGAAAAGATCCCAAAGTGACGGCGCATATCGACGCCATTTGGGATGAACTGGCCATTTTTAGCGACGGCAAAGGTGCGTAGTGCGCCGCCGTTATTCGCCTGAGATTACGACAACAAGTATGAACCCGACAGAGGGAGCGCATGACAACCTTAAGCTGTAAAGTGACCTCGGTAGATGCCATCACCGATACCGTATATCGCGTCCGTTTAGTGCCGGAAGCCGCCTTCTCTTTTCGCGCTGGCCAGTACCTGATGGTCGTGATGGATGAACGAGATAAACGCCCCTTCTCAATGGCTTCCACGCCCGATCAACATGCGTTTATCGAGCTGCACATTGGTGCTTCTGAAATCAATCTGTATGCCATGGCGGTGATGGATCGCATCCTCAAAGACCGGGAAATCGTGATTGATATTCCACACGGCGATGCCTGGCTGCGCGACGATGAAGAGCGCCCGCTGGTATTGATTGCCGGAGGAACCGGTTTCTCCTATGCGCGCTCTATTCTGTTGACTGCGCTCGCGCAAAACCCCAATCGTGATATCACCATTTACTGGGGCGGGCGTGAAGAGAAGCACCTTTACGATCTGGCTGAGCTGGAAGCGTTGTCGGTGAATCACCCGAATCTGCGTGTGCAGGCCGTTGTCGAGCAGCCGGAAGAGAACTGGCGTGGCCGTACCGGTACGGTACTGACCGCGGTCTTACAGGATTTTGGTACTCTGGCGGAGCACGATATCTATATTGCCGGTCGTTTTGAGATGGCGAAAATTGCCCGCGACCTGTTCTGCAACGAGCGCGGCGCGCGTGAAGACCGCCTGTTCGGCGATGCGTTTGCGTTTATTTAAGGCGTAAAAAACCCGCCCCTGACGGGCGGGAAGACGACAACTAAACCTTTCCCCGTCATCATTCACGCTGCCTCTTTGTTGGCTGCCTTTGTTCACCCCGGTCACATAGTTATCTATGTTCCCGGGGATTTACTCAGTTGCCGCCGTGATGCAACGCGAATGATTTAGGGGAATATTCTCTCTTTGATCAAACCCGCTCGAACACCGTCGCGATCCCCTGACCTAATCCGATACACATGGTTGCCAGACCAAACTGGGCATCTTTGCGCTCCATCAGGTTGAGCAGGGTGGTGCTGATACGCGTCCCGGAACATCCCAACGGGTGACCGAGCGCGATCGCTCCGCCATTAAGGTTGATCTTCTGGTCTATTTGCTCCATCAGCCCCAGATCTTTAATGCACGGCAGGATCTGGGCGGCAAAGGCTTCATTCATTTCAAACAGATCGATATCGGCAACCGAGAGGCCGGCTTTTTTCAGCGCCAGTCTGGAGGCCGGAACCGGACCGTAGCCCATAATTGACGGATCGCAGCCGACCACCGCCATGGATCGCACGCGGGCGCGTGGTTGCAATCCAAGCTCCCGCGCCCGGCTTTCGCTCATCACCAGCATGGCCGATGCACCGTCGGAAAGGGCAGAAGAGGTCCCTGCGGTCACCGTGCCGTTCACCGGGTCAAACGCCGGTCGCAATGCGGACAGGGCTTCAACGGTGGTTTCCGGACGGATGACTTCATCATAGTTAAACTGTTTGAGCACCCCGTCTGCGTCGTGGCCGCCGGTCGGGATGATTTCATTTTTGAAGGCACCGGATTGTGTGGCAGCCCAGGCGCGAGCGTGAGATCGCGCGGCAAACGCATCCTGCATCTCGCGGCTGATGCCGTGCATACGGGAAAGCATCTCCGCCGTCAGCCCCATCATGCCTGCGGCTTTCGCAACGTTACGGCTCATGCCGGGGTGAAAATCGACGCCGTGGCTCATCGGCACATGGCCCATATGCTCCACGCCGCCGACCAGGCAAGCCTGGGCATCGCCCGTCATTATCATGCGTGCTGCATCGTGCAAGGCCTGCATCGATGAACCACATAACCGGTTAACCGTGGTGGCCGGAACCGAATGGGGGATTTCTGCCAGCAGGGCGGCGTTACGGGCAATATTAAAGCCCTGTTCCAGGGTCTGCTGTACGCAGCCCCAGTAAATATCGTCAAGTGCAACGGCATCCAGCGCGGGATTGCGCGCCAGCAGGCTACGCATCAAATGTGCGGAAAGATCTTCAGCCCGCACGTTGCGAAAAGCGCCGCCCTTTGAACGGCCCATCGGGGTGCGAATTGCATCGACAATGACAACCTGTTCCATTGTGACTCCTTAAGCCGTTTTCAGTTCGCCTGCCGGACGGGCAGGTTCAACCGCTGGATAATAGGGTTCGTTATGGCGCGCTTTTTCACGCAGTCCGGCCGGGAGTTCATACAACGGGCCGAGATGCTGGTACTGTTGCGCCATGTCGAGGTATTTCGCGCTGCCGAGGGTATCAAGCCAGCGGAATGCGCCGCCGTGGAACGGAGGGAAGCCAAGGCCATAGACCAGCGCCATATCGGCTTCTGCCGGGCTTGCGATAATGCCTTCTTCCAGGCAACGCACTACTTCATTGACCATCGGGATCATCATGCGGGCGATAATCTCATCGTCGCTGAAATCACGCTTCGGCTGGCTGATGTCCGCCAGCAACCCGTCCACTGCCGCATCTTCCTCTTTCTTCGGCTTGCCTTTGCTGTCTTCTTTGTAACGCCAGAAGCCGAGGCCATTCTTCTGCCCGAAGCGGCTGGCATCGAACAGAGCGTCAATGGCATCGCGATAATCTTTCTGCATCCGCTGTGGGAAACCTGCGGCCATCACCGCCTGGGCGTGGTGGGCGGTATCAATGCCAACCACATCCAGCAGATATGCCGGTCCCATTGGCCAGCCAAACTGTTTCTCCATCACTTTGTCGATTTTGCGGAAGTCCGCGCCGTCGCGCAGCAGCTGGCTGAAACCCGCAAAGTAAGGGAACAGCACGCGGTTGACGAAGAAGCCGGGGCAGTCGTTGACCACAATCGGCGTTTTGCCCATCTTGCTCGCCCAGGCCACTACTTTAGCAATCGTCTGGTCGGAGGTTTTCTCGCCACGGATCACTTCAACCAGCGGCATACGATGAACCGGGTTAAAGAAGTGCATCCCGCAGAAGTTTTCCGGGCGTTTAAGCACGCTGCCCAGCTCGCTAATGGGGATGGTCGAGGTGTTGGACGCCAGTACGGTATCCGCACGGACTTTGTCTTCGGTTTCCGCCAGCACGGCTTTTTTCACTTTCGGATTTTCCACAACCGCTTCGACAACCACGTCAACAGGCTCAAAACCGCTGTATTCAAGGGTCGGATGAATGGTTGAAATCACGCCAGCCAGCTTCAGACCGTCGATTTTTCCGCGTTCAAGCTGCTTATTCAGTAGCTTGGCCGCTTCGTTCATGCCAAGGGCCAGCGACTTATCGCTGATATCCTTCATGACGACCGGGACCCCTTTCCAGGCCGACTGGTAAGCAATGCCGCCGCCCATAATGCCCGCGCCCAGCACGGCAGCCTGCTTTGGCGTGTCGACATTCAGGGTCTGCTTCTTCGCTTTGCTTTTAACAAACTGGTCGTTGAGGAAAATGCCAACCAGGGCACGCGCCTCTTTACTGAGCGCCAGCGGCACAAAGCTTTGGTTTTCAAGCTTCAGGGCTTCGTCACGGCCCAGACCGGCGGCGGCTTCAATAGTTTTCACTGCGGTCATCGGGGCGGGATAATGTTTCCCGGCGGTTTGCGCCACCATGCCTTTGGCGATGGTAAAGCTCATCGCAGCTTCGATTTTGCTCAGGTGCAGCGGCTCCAGCTTCGGCTGGCGTTTGGCTCTCCAGTCGAGATCGCCATTTATTGCCTGACGCAGAATGGCGATGGCGCCCTCTTTTAACTTCTCAGCTTTCACAATGCCGTCGACCAGACCGATTTTCAGCGCCTCTTCGGCACCGACATCTTTACCGGCAGCAATGATCTCCAGCGCACTATCAGCACCCAGCAGGCGCGGCAGGCGCACCGAGCCGCCAAAGCCTGGCATGATCCCCAGTTTGGTTTCCGGCAGACCAATACGCAGATCTGGCGTTGCCAGGCGGTAATCTGTTGCCAGCACGCATTCACAACCGCCGCCCAGCGCGTAGCCGTTGACGGCAGAGATAGTAGGTACCGGCAAATCTTCCAGTCGGTTAAAGACGCTATTGGCGAAATGGAGCCAGTGGCTCAGTTGTTCCGCCGGGACCAGGAACAGGGAGAGGAACTCGGTGATATCGGCCCCGACAATAAATGCGGATTTTTCAGAACGCAGCAGCAGGGCTTTTAAATCGGTCTGCTTTTCCAGCACGTCCAGCGCTTCGCCGAGGCTTGCCACTGCTGCCGTATTGAGTTTGTTGACTGAGCCTGGGGCATCGAACATCAGTTCGGCAATGCCGTCTTCCAGCCAGTTGAGATGTAAGGTTTCGCCTTTGTAGAGCATGTCAGTCTCCTGAATCCCGCAAGATTAGCTGGTCATACCAGATGAGGCGAAGTGTGGATTTTATGTTAATAAATTGCAAATTTATCATTACATAATTGCAGGGCCGATCACGCTCAGTGGAAATCACCCTCTATGGGGAGGCTGTGCTAAGATGCGAAAACATGAGGTCAAAAAAACAGAAGGAACAATGATGGACTCACTGGCCGCGCTGTATAAAAATCATATTGTTACGTTACAGGAACGCACCCGCGACGTACTGGCCCGCTTTAAGCTTGATGCGCTGTTGATTCACTCCGGCGAACTGTTCAATGTCTTTCTCGACGATCATCCTTACCCGTTTAAAGTTAACCCGCAGTTTAAAGCCTGGGTGCCAGTGACACAGGTTCCAAATTGCTGGTTGCTGGTGGATGGCGTTAATAAACCGAAACTGTGGTTCTATCTGCCGGTCGATTACTGGCACAACGTGGAACCTCTGCCGACCACCTTCTGGACGGAAGAAGTTGAGGTTATCGCCTTGCCAAAAGCGGATGGGATAGCCAGCCAGTTGCCTGCGGCACGTAGCAATATCGGTTATATCGGCCCGGTACCTGAGCGCGCGCTGACGCTGGATATTGCCGCCAGCAACATCAACCCGAAAGGGGTGATTGATTACCTGCACTACTATCGGGCTTACAAAACCGATTACGAACTCGCCTGTATGCGTGAAGCGCAGAAAACGGCCGTTAACGGGCACCGTGCAGCGGAAGAAGCCTTCCGTTCCGGGATGAGCGAGTTCGATATCAACCTGGCTTACCTGACGGCAACCGGTCATCGCGACACTGATGTGCCTTACGGCAATATTGTGGCGCTGAATGAGCATGCTTCGGTGCTGCATTACACCAAACTCGATCACCGTGTGCCCGCGGAGTCGCGCAGCTTCCTGCTCGATGCCGGAGCGGAATACAACGGTTATGCCGCTGACCTGACCCGTACCTGGTCGGCCCACAGCGATAATGACTACGCGCATCTGGTCAAAGACGTGAATGAAGAGCAACTGGCGCTGATCGGCACTATGAAAGCGGGTGTTAACTATCTCGAGTATCACCTCCAGTTCCATCAGCGAATTGCCAGACTGCTGCGTAAGCATCAAATCATTACCGATATCAGTGAAGAGGCGATGGTAGAGAATGACCTGACCGGGCCGTTTATGCCTCACGGTATTGGTCATCCGCTTGGGCTGCAGGTACACGATGTTGGCGGATTTATGCAGGATGATAGTGGTACGCATCTGGCCGCGCCGGCGAAATACCCGTATCTGCGCTGCACCCGCGTGCTGCAACCGCGGATGGTGTTGACCATTGAGCCGGGGATCTACTTTATTGATTCTCTGCTGACGCCATGGCGTGAAGGGCAATTCAGTAAGCACTTCAACTGGCAGAAAATCGATGCGCTCAAACCCTTTGGCGGGATCCGTATTGAAGACAATGTGGTCGTTCACGAGAACAGCATTGAGAACATGACGCGGGATCTGAAACTGGCGTAATGGAAAGCTGGCCGATACCGGACGCGCCGGTCACCTTCACGGAAGAGATCAAAAAAAGCCGTTTTATCACGCTGCTGGCGCATACCGATGGCGTGGCAGCGGCGAAAGCTTTTGTGGAATCGGTGCGCCTGGCGCACCCGGATGCGCGGCATCATTGCGTGGCCTGGGTCGCCGGGCCGCCTGATGACTCGCAACAGCTGGGCTTCTCTGACGATGGTGAACCTGCCGGCACCGCCGGGAAACCGATGCTCGCTCAGTTGATGGGGAGCGGGGTCGGAGAAATTACCGCCGTGGTGGTGCGTTATTACGGCGGCGTATTACTGGGTACGGGTGGGCTGGTGAAAGCCTATGGCGGCGGTGTGAGCCAGGCGCTGGCTCAGCTTACGACAGTGCGCAAGACGCCATTAACCGAATATACTTTGCAGTGTGAATACGCACAGCTGACCGGTATTGAAACGCTGCTGACGCAGTTTTCCGGAAAAATTATTGCAAGTGACTATCAGGCTTCTGTTCAGCTTCGTGTGGCGCTGCCGCAGGCTGAACGCGCGGCATTTGCGATAAAACTCGCCGATTTCAGTCGCGGTGCGTTGCAATTACATAATATTGAAGAATAATCCCCACCTGGTTTTGCATACTTAAATACCTAAGGAAGCGGCAGAGATGCATTTTCGCGCCATAACCCGAATTGTTGGACTTCTGATCATTCTCTTTTCCGGGACGATGATCCTGCCTGGGCTGGTGGCGTTGATCTATCGTGATGGGGCGGGGCGAGCCTTTACCCAAACCTTCTTTGTCGCGCTGGCGATTGGCTCCATGTTGTGGTGGCCCAACCGCCGTGAGAAGAGTGAACTGAAATCCCGCGAAGGTTTTCTTATCGTCGTCCTCTTCTGGACCGTGCTGGGGAGCGTGGGGGCACTGCCGTTTATCTTTGCCGAAAGCCCAAACCTGACGATAACCGATGCCTTTTTTGAGTCCTTTTCCGGTTTAACCACCACCGGGGCGACAACGCTGGTCGGCCTTGATTCGCTACCTCACGCTATTCTTTTCTATCGTCAGATGCTGCAATGGTTCGGCGGGATGGGGATCATCGTGCTGGCGGTGGCCATTTTGCCTATTCTTGGCGTCGGCGGGATGCAGCTCTATCGCGCCGAAATGCCCGGACCGCTAAAAGATAACAAAATGCGTCCGCGTATTGCGGAGACGGCGAAAACCCTGTGGCTCATTTATGTCCTGCTGACTATCGCCTGTGCGCTGGCGCTGTGGTTTGCGGGGATGCCAGCGTTCGATGCCATCGGGCATAGCTTTTCGACAATCGCGATTGGCGGGTTCTCAACTCATGACGCCAGCGTAGGCTATTTCGACAGTCCAACCATTAACACCATTATTGCCATTTTCCTGCTGATTTCCGGCTGTAACTATGGCCTGCACTTCTCTTTATTGAGCGGGCGCAACCTCAAAGTGTACTGGCGGGATCCGGAATTCAGGATGTTTATCGGCGTTCAGCTAACGCTGGTGGTTATCTGCACTCTGGTGCTGTGGTTCCATAATGTCTATGAGTCTGCGGTAACCACCTTAAATCAGGCTTTCTTCCAGGTGGTTTCCATGGCGACCACGGCGGGATTTACCACCGACAGTATTGCGCGCTGGCCGCTCTTCCTGCCGGTGCTGCTGCTGTGCTCAGCATTTATTGGCGGCTGTGCAGGGTCAACGGGCGGTGGACTGAAGGTTATCCGTATTCTTTTACTCTTCAAGCAGGGCAACCGTGAGCTGAAACGTCTGGTGCATCCGAATGCGGTTTACAGCATTAAGTTGGGAAACCGCGCGCTGCCGGAACGTATTCTGGAAGCCGTATGGGGTTTCTTCTCTGCCTATGCGCTGGTGTTTATTGTCAGCATGCTGGCGATTATCGCCACCGGCGTGGATGACTTCTCCGCATTTGCTTCCGTCGTGGCAACCCTCAATAACCTGGGGCCCGGACTTGGCGTGGTGGCGGACAACTTCGCCAGCATGAACCCGGTGGCGAAATGGATCCTGATTGCCAATATGTTGTTTGGTCGTCTTGAGGTCTTTACCTTACTGGTACTCTTTACCCCAACCTTCTGGCGTGAATAAGGACGTATACGTGAAAACATTGATTCTGTTTTCCACACGCGATGGGCAGACTCACGAAATTGCCAACGCGATTGCCGCAGAGCTGAGCGAACTGGGCGTTGAGAGCGATGTTGTCGATCTCAATGATGCAGAAGACATTCAGTGGGAAGACTATCCGCGGGTAGTGATCGGGGCATCGATTCGCTACGGTCACTTCAGTCCGCTGCTGGATGCTTTTGTTAAACAGCACAGTGAGAAGCTAAACCGGCTGGCGAGTGCTTTCTTCTCCGTTAACCTTGTCGCCCGTAAGCCGGAAAAGAATACGCCAGAAACTAACAGCTATACGCAGAAGTTCCTGGCGCGCTCACCCTGGCAGCCGGATACCTGTGCGGTGTTTGCCGGTGCGCTGCGTTATCCGCGTTATCGCTGGTTTGACCGTCTGATGATCCAGCTGATTATGAAGATGACCGGAGGCGAAACCGATACGCGTAAAGAAGTGGTCTATACCGACTGGCAGCAAGTGGGCCAGTTTGCCCGGAAAATCGCTCAGTTAACCCGCAAATAGCCTCTTTAATAAACTTTACGAATGATTTTTGAGCGAACGATAATTTTTTTGAATTTTATACTTGTCAGCCCGGAATAACTCCCTATAATGCGCCTCCACTGACACGGAACAACGGCACACACGCCGCCGGGTCAGCGGGGTTCCACTGAGAGCCTCGCAGAGAAAAGCAAAAATAAATGCTTGACTCTGAGGCGGGAAAGCGTAATATGCACACCCCGCGCCGCAGCGA
>NZ_CBFFRJ010000078.1:0-24232 GCF_965644225.1 Phytobacter sp. V91
GGTTCAGGCTCCAGGAAATGGTTGAAGGCTACAGACTGGCGATGTCTCTTGATCAGGAGATCTGATCAAGAGACAGCTCCCTGTGGGAGAGGGGCGGGGTGAGGGCATCATACCGCAACGCGCTAAATCAGCTTGCGCACGGCCTCAGTGTAGGCCCGCAATGCCTGCGCGACATCCGCCACCAGCACACTCTCAGCCGGATGATGGCTGATGCCTTTCTCGCAGCGCACAAACAGCATCGCAGAGGGCCAGCGCTCGGCAATCGCAATCGCATCATGCCCGGCGCCGCTGGGTAACAGCAGTGCGCGCCCCTGAACCTCACTGACGGCCTCAGCCAGCACATCGCGCAGCCTTGTATCACAAGGGGTAGCGGCGATGGAGTAGAAAATATCATGGCTGAACGAAAGCCCACGTTCAGCCGCGATGCGCCCGGCTTCTGCCAGCAGAGTATTAAGCAATGTCTCGCGCTGTTCATCATTCGGGCTGCGGATATCGAGCGTCAGCGTCACCGCACCTGGGATAACATTCACCGCCCCCGGTTCACACTGTAGCGTACCCACGGTTGCTACCTGTTCAGAACCGGATTCCCGCGTTTTTTGCTCTACAAAGGTTATCCACTGCGCCGCTGCGGCTAATGCATCCCGGCGATGAATCATCGGCACGGTGCCCGCATGCCCGGCCTCGCCGCTAAAGGAGCAGGTCAGCCGTCGAGCGCCGTTAATGGCGGTCACCACCCCCAGCGCTAAATCCGCCTGTTCCAGCACCGGACCTTGCTCAATATGCAGTTCCAGATAGGCTGAAAATTCTTCCGCTGCCCGCTCAGCCATTGGAATACGCGCCGGATCCAGCCCGGCATTCACTAAGGCCTGGGCCACACTCACGCCCTGCGCATCCTCACGTGCCAGCCAGTCCTGCGGCCAGCTGCCCGTCAGACCACGACTTCCCAGCAGCGTAATGTTAAAACGCGTTCCCTCTTCATCGGCAAAACCGACTATCTCCACCGCCCGATCGCCACGCAGATCCTGGCGGTGCAGCCAGTCAACCACTTCAATAGCCGTCAGCACACCCAGCATGCCGTCGTAGCGTCCTGCATCACGAACGGTGTCAAGATGCGAACCCAGCAACACCGCTGGCGCCCCGTCACTGGCCGCCTCATAGCGCCCGCAAATATTGCCGACGGCATCCTGCCAGGTGAGCATTCCCGCATCCTGCATCCATTGCGCAACCTGGGCGTTGGCACGCAGGTGTTCAGCAGAGAGATACACCCGGGTCAGTTGATCCGGCGTTTCACTGATTTCCGCCAGTGCATCACAGCGCGTCATCACCCGGTGGGCAGCGCGGTCGGCCTCATCGGCAGTCATCATTACACAACCCCTTCGTAGACATTCCATGCCGCCTGCATACCCGCGCCCTGCACGGTACGGAACCCGAGGCGATTGAGCACCGCTTCCAGCGCCGTCAGCGTTTGCAGTACGCAGTCTTTGCGCGCGTTATAGCCCATGGTGCCAATACGCCAGATTTTGCCCTGCAGCGGGCCAAACGAAGTGCCTATTTCAATATGGAAATCATCCAGCAGGCGCTTACGCACCTCTTCGCCGTGTACGGCTGCAGGAATAACTACGCCGAGCACGTTATTCATTTTGTGGCGAATGTCGCCGAAGACATCCAGCCCCATTCCCTGGATGCCTGCCAGCATGGCGCGGCCGTTCAGTTCATGGCGGGCAATCAGCGCATCCATCCCCTCTTCCAGCATGATGCGGGCGCATTCACGGGCAGCAAACAACATGCTGGTGGCTTCCGTATGGTGATTAAGCCGCTCCGGCCCCCAGTAATCCATTACCATGCCGAGATCGAAATAGTTGGAGTAGATCATCTCGTCATCGCCATCACGATGGCTGTCATTGCGGATCCCCTGCTCCACGCATTTACGCGCGCGGATCGCCTCTTCCATTTGTGGGCTGAGGGTGATGGGCGAGCTGCCGGACGGGCCACCGAGGCATTTCTGCAACCCTGCCGATACGGCATCCAGCCCCCAGGCATCAGTGTCCAGCGCGTTTCCGCCCAGCGAGGCCGTGGCGTCGGTGTAGAACAACACGCCGTGGCGACGGCAAATATCACCGAGCTGCTCCAGCGGCTGCAACATGGTGGTGGAAGTATCGCCCTGAACCGTCAACAGCAGGCGGGGTTTCACACGCTTAATTGCATCTTCAATCTGATCCGGGGTGAATACCTCTCCCCACGGGACCTCAATCGTGTGCACTTCAGCCCGGCAGCGACGCGCAATTTCGCATAACAGATGCCCGAAGCGGCCAAAAACAGGGACCAGCACTTTGTCGCCAGGACGGATGGCGGAAATCAGGACGGCTTCAATACCTGCACGCGAGGTGCCATCCACCAGCATGGTCCACTGGTTGCGGGTACGGAAAACATCACGGTAGAGGGCCATCACGTCATTCATGTAGCCGGTCATCACCGGATCGTATTGCCCCACCAGTTGGCTCGCCATTGCGCGTAATACTCGCGGGTCGGCATTAATGGGACCCGGCCCCATCAACAGGCGATGAGGAGGGTTAATTTGTAAGCATTGTGGAGAATCAAACATAGACGCGTCCTTTGGGAGACAAAGCGTGAGTCGTGAAACAAAAGGTTCTTTGCGTTACTTTCTGCAACTAATGTGCCACACACAAATATCAGAGACCAGCCCTGTATCCAAAGGCATTCGTTCTTTTTTTGTCTGTTTTTCTTCAGTACTCACGCACCAGAATAAATCACCATGCTGGTGCCAAAGCACCAACATGGTGATTTAGCGCTGCTCCAGTTCATCGAGTTCTGTATACAAAGAAGCGATGTGGTGGATGCGCTGACGCCCTTCGGTCAGCGCGTTATGTAACAGAGCATTAGAGAGCAAATTCACGAGGCTCATGGCCCCGCTGTAGCTGTCAAAGGCTGAGACGCTGTCAAGCGGGACACCCAAATGCCAGCGTGCGAGCGCGGTAATTCCCGCCGCCTGAGGTTCACTGATGGCAAGAGTGGGTACCCCCTGATTGCGCAGTACTTCCAGTACCGGGCGGATGACCCGCGGCCGACGACGAAAGGCCACCACCACCACCAGGTCTGCGGGGGTCATATCCACCAGCTCTTCCGCCAGCGTCTGTCCTGGCTGAGGGATGAGGCTGACCTGCCCCCGGCTTTGCATCAGTTGCTGGCGCAAGTGCAGCGCGACAGGGGCGCTATTACGCAGGCCAAGAATAAAGACCCGGCGCGCCTCGCTCAGGGCCTGCACGACTTCGCCAAACTGCTCTGCGTCGAGGGCATTTACCCATTGGGTAAGATTGGCCATCTCCTGCTTGTAATGGCGCGCCAGCAGCGTGTTGCCCTGCACCGCATCACGGTTTTCCGTCAGTGGCATACCGCTCTGGCGCAGGGTGCGTAGCTCATCGCGCATCTCTTTGAAACTGCTATAGCCCAGGCGTTTGAACAGACGGCTAACGGTAGCCTTCGACACTCCGCTCAGGCGCGCCAGTTCGGCGCTGTTATAGCTCACCAGATCGTCGAAATGATCCATGATAAACGAGGCAACCCGCTGTTCCTGCGGCGATAATTCGCCATAACACTCACGCAAACGCGCATCTAACTGCTGCATACCGCCTCCTGCAACTTTCGTTTCACTCTAAGCTGACACAATGAAACACAGGTCGTCAATCTGGAACAGCTCTTGCTTAGCTCTCTGACTAACCCGAAAAAGAGAGCGTGACGATGCAAAGTAATATGGCCCCCTCCGGGATGGCGGTAACTCCCCACCACCTTGCCAGCGAGTCGGCATTGTCGGTGCTGCGCCACGGCGGCAACGCGATTGAGGCAATGGTTGCTGCCGCCTCCACTATCGCGGTGGTTTATCCCCATATGAACGGTATTGGCGGCGACGGGTTCTGGTTGATTGTGCCTCCCGAAGGAGAGCCGCTGGCGATTGACGCCAGCGGCGCCGCCGGGCAAATGGCCACGCTGGATTTCTATCAGGGTCACCAGCAGATCCCTCACCGTGGACCACTGGCTGCATTAACCGTGCCTGGCACGCTCAGCGGCTGGGATGAGGCGCTGAAATATTCGGCCTCACTCGGCGGCGGTCAGTTGCCGCTCTCGCGACTGCTGGCAGATGCTATCCGCTACGCCTGCGACGGGATCCCGGTGACGCACTCCCAGGCCAGCGCCACGCAAAGTAAATATCCGGAGCTGGTGGACATTCCCGGCTTTGCCGACACTTTCCTGGTCAATGGTCAGATTCCGCAGGCGGGTAGCCGTTTTTGTCAGCCACGCCTGGCCCGTACTCTCACCCGCCTGGCCACCGAAGGGCTGGACAGTTTTTATCGCGGTCCGCTGGCTGAGCTGATTGCCGGGGAGATGCGCACGCTCGGCCTACCGCTCACCGGCAGTGATTTTGCCGCCCATCGGGCTCACCGCCGGGTACCGCTGCGACTGGCCCACAGCCAGGGCGAAGTCTTCAATATGACGCCGCCGACTCAGGGCCTGGTATCGCTGGCCATTCTTGGCATTACCGACCATCTGGAGATGGCGCAGGCCAGCGAAGTACAGACTATCCACCGTATTGTCGAGGCCACCAAAAAGGCCTTTGGCCTGCGTGACCGCTATATCACCGACCCACGCCATGTGACTCTGCCGGTGCAAAGCCTGCTCGAACAAGCCCCGCTGGAAACCCTTGCGGCAAGCATCGACGAATCTCGTGCCGCCCCCTGGGGCAATGGCAAAGGACCGGGCGACACCGTCTGGATGGGCGTGGTTGATAAAAACGGGCTGGCGGTGTCATTTATCCAGAGTATCTATCACGAGTTTGGTAGCGGCGTGGTTCTGCCGCAGAGCGGTGTTCTGCTGCAAAACAGGGGAGCCGCATTCAGCCTCAACCCGGATCACCTGCTGGCGCTGATGCCCGGTAAACAGCCGTTCCATACTCTCAATCCGGCGGCAGCGCGCCTGAAAGACGGGCGCACTATGGTCTACGGCACCATGGGCGGCGACGGGCAACCCCAGACTCAGGCGGCCATTTTTACCCGCCATATCATGCAAAACATGCCTTTGCAGGAGGCGGTATGCGCCCCGCGCTGGCTGCTGGGCCGCACCTGGGGGCAGGTATCAGAAAGCCTGAAACTGGAAGGCCGTTTCAGCGCTGAGACTTTTGAGGCGTTACGCAATCTCGGTCACGATGTGGAATGGCTTCCGGGTCTGAGCGAGGCCACCGGTCATGCAGGGGCGATTGTACGCCACCCCACGGGCATGCTTGAAGGGGCATTCGATCCACGTAGCAACGGCAGCGCAGCTGGTTTTTAAGGAGCAATAATGAGTGATAACAAATTTGACTGGCCGGGTTATGTCCGGCTGATGGAACAACTGCTGGCGGTGCCGCTGGATGATGCCCGGCGGGCCGAGCTGGAAATTCAACTGACCCGCATTGCCGCAATGGCGGAGCCTCTGATGGCCTTCCCTCTCCCCCATCGTCAGGAAGGCGCGGGAGAGTATCGGCTATGAGTTTATCCATTTCTGAGATCCAAAAGGGTTTGCGGGCAAAAACCTTTAGCGCCCGTGAACTGGCGCAACAGGCGCTGGCCAGTATTGAGCAGGATAACCCGCTGATTAATGCGTTCACCGCCGTTACCGGGGAACGTATGCTCACCGAGGCCGCACACCTGGACGCGCGTCGGGCTGCTGGCGAAACACTGCCCGCACTGGCCGGTGTGCCTTATGCGGTGAAGAATCTGTTTGATGTGGAAGGTATCACCACGCTTGCAGGAGCTAAGCTGTTCAGCACTCAGCCTCCGGCGACAAAAGACGCCTTTGCGTTGCGTCAGCTTCACCAGAGTGGGGCGATGCTTGCGGGTACGCTGAATATGGATGCCTATGCCTATGGCTTCACCACCGAGAACAGCCACTACGGGGCAACGCGTAATCCACGCGATACCTCCCGGGTGGCCGGCGGTTCATCCGGGGGGTCGGCGGCGGCAGTGGCGGCAGGGATGGTCAATTTTTCGCTGGGGAGTGATACCAATGGATCTATTCGCGTCCCGGCCTCCTTATGCGGCGTGCTCGGGCTAAAGCCGACGTTTGGTCGCCTGTCACGCGTGGGGAGTCACCCATTTGTCGCCAGTCTTGACCATATTGGTCCGCTGGCTCGCAACGTGATGGACCTGGTAAGCGTCTATGACGCCTTGCAGGGAAAGGACGTTGAAGATAGCTGGCAGTCAGACAACGAACCTTGCGCAACCACGCCAGCCCTTGGGGCTCGAGGTTCACTGCGCTGCGCGGTGCTGGAAGGTTATTTCTCCACCTGGTGTGACAATGACGCGCGTGAAGCCGTCGCCACCGTGGCGCGCGCACTGGGCGCAGAGCAGACACGGGTATTACCTGAGGCTGAACTGGCGCGCTCGGCGGCGTTTTTACTCTCTGCGGCTGAAGGGGGAAACCACTATCTGCCTGCGCTGCGCACGGATGCCGATAACTTCGAGCTTAACTCCCGCGAGCGCTTACTCGCCGGGGCGATGACCCCTTCGGCCTGGTATACTCAGGCTCAGCGTTTTCGCGCCTGGTTTCGCGATCAAACGTTGCCGCTGTTTAACGGTATCGACCTGCTGCTGGCGCCCGCCACTCCCTGTAGCGCCACGCCGATTGGGGCCAACACCATGCGCATTAACCAGACGGATCTGCCCGTCAAAGCCAGTATGGGGATGCTGACACAGCCCATTTCATTTCTCGGCCTGCCGGTGGTGACAGTACCGGTGAAAACGGCATCCGGGTTACCAATTGGCGTGCAAATTATTGCCGCTCCCTGGCAGGAAGCGCGTTGCTTACAGGCCGCATGGCGACTGGAGCAGGCAGGTATTCTTTATCCACAGGATGCATGATGAACAGAGAAAATATCGACAGACCAGCCGTGCTCAATGAAGTGACGACGGCATTTTATCGCTACGAACAGGCGCTGGTAAGTAACGACGTAGAGGTTCTGGACGAACTGTTCTGGGCCGATCCACGCACCGTGCGCTATGGCGCAACGGAGAACTTGTACGGTATCGAGGCCATTCGCGAGTTTCGCAACACGCGTCCGTCAACCGGACTGGATCGATTGCTGCGTAACACCACCATCACCACCTACGGCGATGATATGGCGGTCGCAAGCACGGAATTTACCCGTGAGAACAGCGAGCGCGTCGGCCGCCAGATGCAAACCTGGGTGAAGTTTCCCTACGGCTGGCGGATTGTAGCGGCGCATGTCAGTTTGATGGGGTGACTGCTGGCCCCTCACCCGCTTCAGGGTGAGGGGAAAATTCACGTCGCTGTATAAGGGTGCACCTTCATCCAGTGCTCAGCGATATCCTGACGACGGCAGATCCAGACATCATCGAAACTCTGCACATAATCGAGAAAACGTTGTAAAGCCCGGAAGCGGCCAGGCCTGCCCAGTAACCGACAGTGCATGCCAATCGACATCATTTTTGGCGATGTTTCTCCCTCCTCGTACAGCACATCGAAACTGTCTTTCAGATAGGTATAGAACTGTTCCGCAGTATTAAAGCCCTGAGCTGTAGCAAAGCGCATATCATTGGCATCCAGGGTATAAGGCACAATCAGATGAGGCTTCTGGTCGACGGTTGTCCAGAAAGGGAGATCGTCACCGTAATAGTCGCTGTCGTACATCAGGCTCCCCTGCTCCACCACCAGCTTGCGGGTGTTCGGGCTGTCACGCCCGGTGTACCAGCCCAGCGGCGCTTTACCAAACAGCGTGGTGAGGATCTCCATCGCCTGCTGCATATGCTGGCGCTCGGTCTGGATATCCAGATCCTGATAGTGGATCCAACGCCAGCCATGGCTGACAACATCATAATCCGCCGCAGCGATCGCCTTAACGATCTCCGGGTTACGCGCCAGCGCCATCGCCACGCCAAAGACGGTCAGCGGCAGGCCGCGTTTTTGAAATTCATTATGAATGCGCCAGAAACCCGCCCGGGATCCGTATTCGTACAGCGAGTCCATCGACATATGTCGGGCCGGGTAGCTGGCCGCACCAATAATATCTGACAGAAATTGCTCGGATCCGGCATCGCCATGCAGCACATGGTTTTCGCCGCCCTCTTCAAAATTGAGGACAAACTGCACGGCAATTCGTGCCCCGCCTGGCCATTGCGCATGAGGGGGGGTTCCGGCGTAGCCCGCCATATCGCGCGGGTAGTTAGCGGTAAAATGCCACACTGGCTTGTCCGTTGCTGATTGCATGCTGATTCAACCTCCTTTCCGTCCACGCTCAGTTCAGTATTTCAAAACATCCTGAGAGCGGCTTTTTGTTGGGATACGCAAGATCGCCGTATTTGCTGGTAGACAAACCCAGAGCGATGAGTGATTCCACCATCTTCACCGCGGCCGTAACGCCATCGATCACCGGTATACCCAGTTCCCGTGTCAGTTCACTCGCCAGATTTGCCATTCCGCCGCAGCCAAGAACAATCGCACCACTATTGTCCTCACGTTTGGCTTGTATACAACGCTCACGTACTTTTTGTTGAGCAAGACCCGTGCCATCTTCTAATGCCAGCACCGGTAAATCGATAGCATGCAGGGCGGCACAGTGATGTTCAAAACCATACTGCTGCAATAAATGACGGGCAATAATCAGCGTACGCGGCAATGTGGTAACCACTGAAAAACGCGTTGCCACCAGGGTTGCGAAATGCATTGCTGCTTCGGCAATACCGACCACCGGGCCGCTTGCCAGCTCGCGTGCCGCCAGTAATCCTGGGTCACCAAAGCAGGCAATCACGTGCCCCTGCGCCCCTTGCTCTTTCCCGCGTTTTATCTGCTCCAGTACCCCAATGGCCGCAATGGCTTCATCAAAGTGCCCTTCGATGGATTCCACTCCCTGGCTCGGGCAACTGGCCAGAATACGGGTGCCTGGCGCCGCGACACTCCGGGCGGCGCTGGCAATCGTCTGTGTCATTTCAGGGCTGGTATTAGGGTTGATCACCTGTATACAACATGAAGTCATTATTGTTCTCCTGCGGTGCCAAACAAGCGCGCAAAGTCGGGGAGTATCTCGCCGCCGCGTTCGAAACTCAGGCTGGAGACGATGTGATCAAAGTGATGCGCCAGGGCATTTGTGAGCGCCGGAAGGTCCTTTTTGCGCAGTAATTCAATCAATCTGCCGTGATCATTGCAGCGGCAGCCACGCTGCCAGGGCGCGCCCCAGGCGGCAATAACCAGCGAGGAACGCTGAGCCAGAGTGGTCACAATGTCGGTCACTACCGCATTGCCCGAGATAGCCTGTAACTGGATATGGAAGGCGGCAGAGTGGCGAATAGCGGCGGCACCGTCGTGGTTCTGATGGGCCTCTTCCTCCTGGGCGATAATTTTCTCCAGCCCTGCAATATGCGTCGACTGCAAATGTGCCAGTACGTCCGCGAGATTGGCGCACTCGATCATTTTGCGGGTGCTGAAGATCGATTTTGATTCATCAATATCCGGTCTGGCGACAAATGCACCACGCCTGGGCGTTATGGTGATCATTTGCACCGTTGCAAGGCGGGTCAACACCTTACGGATCCCCGTGCGGCTGACGCCAAACACCTCGGCTAAAGCCTCTTCAGGAAGTTTACTGCCCGGCGGCAACTGATGTTCAACAATGGCAGTCATCAGCGACTGCCAGATGAAATTCTCTTTGTCTTCCAGATCTACTGGGGTCTGTAGCCCCGTCTGCTGCTTCATTCTGAAATTCCTTCGTTACGCTTTTCTTATCTTTTGTATACATCATTAAAATATTTTGTATACATAAAATTAAAACCTGGCCTGATTCGTGCAACACAAGATGGCAGACATAACGTCACTATCTGTATTCAGAGGAGCAGATTCCATGCCAAATCTTGAACCAAATTATAAAGACAGCTACAGCCCGAGACTCACCAACGATGACCTGGCCCCAACACGCGATCAGAACTGGACGTGGTACAACATCTTCTCTTTCTGGATGTCCGACGTGCATAGCATGGGAGGCTATGTGGTGGCCGCGAGCTTCTTCGCCCTCGGTCTTGCCAGCTGGCAGGTGTTGCTCTGCCTGCTACTGGGTATTTGTATTATGCAACTTTGCGCCAACCTTGTCGCCAAACCAAGCCAAATGGCTGGCGTGCCCTATGCGGTTATCTGTCGCCAGGCATTTGGCGTGTTCGGCGCCAATATCCCTGCGGTAATACGTGGCCTGATTGCCTTTGCCTGGTACGGTATCCAGACTTACCTGGCCGCTAACGCCCTGATGCTGGTGGCACTGAAATTCTGGCCTTCTCTTGCCCCTATGACAGAAGGGCATTTCCTCGGCCTGTCGCATTTAGGCTGGGTCTGTTTTGGCATTATGTGGGTGTTGCAGGCTCTGGTGTTCTGGCATGGAATGAGCGCCATTAAGCGCTTTATTGATATCGCTGGTCCGGCTGTATACGTGGTGATGCTGGCGCTGGCTATCTGGATCCTGTCGCAAACCGGCTTTGATGGCATCTCCTTTACCCTTGCCAGTAAAGAGCTGACCGCAGGCGAGCAGACCTGGCAGATGGTAACCGCGACCGCGCTGGTGGTCTCTTACTTCTCCGGCCCGTTACTCAACTTTGGCGACTTTTCCCGTTACGGGAAAAGTATGCAGGAGATCCGTCGCGGCAACCGCTGGGGATTACCGTTCAATTTCCTGCTGTTCTCCATTGTGACCGTGGTGATTGTCTCCGGTACCCAGTCGCTGTTCGGTAAAATGATCACCGATCCTATCGAGACGGTTAGCCATGTCGGCAACAGTCTGGCGATGGCTATTGGCCTGCTGACGATGATCATCGCCACCATCGGGATCAATATTGTGGCCAACTTCGTCTCCCCGGCATTCGACTTCTCTAACTGCTCGCCGCAGAAAATAAGCTTCCGTACCGGCGGGATGATTGCGGCTGTCGGATCCGTACTGCTGACACCATGGAACCTGTTCCAGTCGCCGGAGCTTATCCATTACACGCTGGATGTTCTGGGATCCTTTATTGGACCACTGTTCGGTATCCTGCTGGCGGACTTTTACCTGATCAAACGCGGTAAGGTATTTGTCGACGATCTGTTTACCGTCTCTCCAGCCGGGCGTTACTGGTACAAAAACGGCATCAACCCGAAAGCCGTCGCCGCGCTGATTCCCTCAGTGGCAGTGTGCCTGATTATCAGCTTTATCCCTTCTCTGCATGCAGTGGCGAACTTCAGCTGGTTTATCGGCGTCTTCCTGGGGCTGTGCAGCTATCGCTGGATTGCACGCCACGAGCGTGAAGGAGAAGGTGAAAGCTTTACTCCCCGCCGTGCCACGGCGAAGGAATAAATGCACAAAGGCCCGGGCTTTAGTCGCCGGGCCTTTAAGCTTAATTCGACAGGGTAAAATCAGGACGAAAAAAAACCGCATCCGTTGAAAACGTTGCGGTTTTTTTACTTATCAGATGTTGAAAACATCCGAATCAAATGTTGGCGGAACGGACGGGACTCGAACCCGCGACCCCCTGCGTGACAGGCAGGTATTCTAACCGACTGAACTACCGCTCCGCGATGTTCCCGTTGGGGAACGAGGCGCATATTACGTATTGTATTCAGACCCGTCAACGCTTTTTCTGACGATTTGAACTGTTTGCTGCAAAAATCACCCGGAGGGGCATTTTCTCGACGTAAGTGAAGCAGTTAAGCACGCCAGAGGCAACTTCCGCCTTTCTTTTGCACCAGATCAAGACGCGACTCATGGCTTACCAGCTCTTCATCACTGGCTAAAATAACTCGCAGTTTGCTTGCCTGACGCACAACGCGCTGAATTCCAACTTCACTCTGCTGCTGCTGACCTTCCCCTTCCATAGAAAACTTCATCAGAGTCTGACCACCGGTCATCGCCAGATAAACATCAGCCAGAATCTGGGAATCGAGTAAGGCGCCGTGCAGGGTACGTTTGCTGTTATCTATCTCATATCGCGAGCAAAGTGCATCCAGGCTGTTACGCTTGCCGGGAAACATCCGGCGGGCCATTGCCAGGCTATCTGTCACCTTGCAAAAGGTGTCTGTTTTTGGGATCCCGCGATTTAACTTGCTGAATTCGTAGTCGAGAAAGCCGATATCAAACGACGCATTATGGATGACCAGCTCAGCGCCGCGAATGTAGTCTATAAATTCATCCGCGATATCGCCGAACTGCGGTTTATCCAGCAAGAATTCATCGGCAATTCCATGAACGCCAAATGCTTCGGGATCGATCAGGCGATCGGGCTTCAGGTAGATATGGTAGTTATTGCCAGTCAGGCGACGGTTGATGACCTCAACGGCGCCAATCTCAATAACTTTGTGCCCTTCATAGTGGGCGCCAATTTGGTTCATACCCGTGGTTTCGGTATCGAGAACGATCTGTCGTGTAATTGCAGTGCTCATATCCGTCATTTATGTCAGACTCGTCGTTTTACTATCGATTTTTAATACAGGAAGTCTACCAGAGATGCTTAAGCAGGTAGAAATTTTCACCGATGGTTCTTGTCTGGGTAACCCAGGACCGGGTGGTTATGGCGCGATTTTACGCTATCGTGGTAACGAAAAACTGTTCAGCACCGGTTATCGTCTCACCACCAATAATCGTATGGAGCTGATGGCGGCCATCGTTGCGCTCGAAGCGCTAAAAGAACAGTGTGAAGTGGTTCTCAGCACCGACAGCCAGTATGTCCGTCAGGGGATCACCCAGTGGATCCATAACTGGAAAAAGCGTGGCTGGAAAACCGCAGACAAAAAACCGGTTAAAAATGTCGATCTCTGGAAACGCCTTGATGCTGCGCTTGGCCAGCATCAAATCAAGTGGGAATGGGTCAAAGGCCATGCCGGCCACCCGGAGAACGAACGTTGTGACGAGCTGGCTCGTGCCGCCGCCATGAGCCCCACCCGCGATGACACCGGTTATCAAACGGAAAGTCAGGGCTGACGAGTCTGCCGCGTCGCGCCAACTGTCTGTCGTACCTGAGACTTGTTGCGGCGCATTTTCATGGGTGTCAGCGTCAGTGGAATAGTGCGTTTACGGGCAACAATCAACTGCATGCACCCCAGTGCAGGCAGGTGGGTACCGAGCAGCTTACCGCCCTGCTTTGTCCAGGGCAACACATGGAAGCGGCTGTAATGCAGAACCTCAAAGTTCAGCAGCGAGAGCCAGTCAATCTGGCGCATAAGCGTAAACATGCGGCTGTTGACGGAGGGCAAACGACGTACACGCGGCACAAATTTCCCCATGCCCAGTAAGCTAACCGGATTGAAACCACTGATAACCAGCCAGCCATCATCAATTAAAACACGATCCACTTCCTGGAGTAAGCGGTGGGGATCCGGGCACCAGGGTAATGTGTGTGCCAGCAGGCAGGCGTCGACAGACTTGGCGGCAAATGGCAGGTGCAACGGATCAGCTCGCACATGTGCAGGCTTTCCGCTGAGTGAAACATTGACCTGATGTGAAATAGCGCAACTTTCGGCATTGATTTCCGCGCTGAGATTGCCAATCTTAAGCAGATGAAACCCATACATTTTTGCAAACCATGGCCTGAGTTCCTTCTCCAGTGCTTCACGATAATAATCGCCTTTGGGCAGCCCGGCCCAGTCTGTTGGCGCTATGTATTTTCGGGGAGTCCTTGCCGGTTTCATCACAACCTTCCGCTACGCTTTGAGAGGTATTTATGAATCTTAACAGTATTCCCGCATTTCAGGACAACTACATCTGGGTCCTGAGTGAAGATGATGGTCGCTGCCTGATAGTCGATCCAGGCGAAGCCGCTCCGGTGCTACATGCGATAGACGAAAATGGCTGGCAACCGCAGGCAGTCCTCTTAACCCATCATCACAATGATCATACTGGCGGTGTAAAAGATCTCGTTAAAAAATATCCGGATATAGTGGTATACGGTCCAGCTGAAACCCAGAGCAAAGGCGCGAATAACATTGTTGGCGAAGGCGATCGACTACAAATTCTTGGGCTGGAATTCAGGGTAATCCATACGCCAGGTCACACTTTAGGACATATCTGTTACTTTAGCGCACCTTATCTTTTTTGCGGCGATACGCTGTTTTCTGGCGGCTGTGGAAGACTCTTCGAAGGTACGGCAAATCAGATGTTTGCCTCTTTTTGTAAGATTAATGCGCTTCCTGAAGATACGCTCATTTGTTGCGCACATGAGTATACTTTAGGAAATATTAAGTTTGCATTGAGCCTGTTGCCCGAAGATCCCGACCTTAATGAATATCATCGTAAAGTTAATGAGTTACGTGCAAAAAATCAAAAAACACTCCCCACAACTCTGAAAAATGAACGTCGTATTAATGTATTTTTACGCACGCAAGATAATGATTTAATAGACGTAATTAACAAAGAAACAAATTTGCAACAACCTGAGGCGCGTTTTGCCTGGTTAAGGTCAAAGAAAGACAACTTCTGACAATTCCGGGTTGCCTTTTTAAAACTTCGCCGTTATGATTGCTCGTCTTTTAAGCAACTATTGACACACACATGAAGGCAAAAGCGATCTTATTCGCCTCTGTCCTGCTTGTGGGGTGCCAGGCGTCTAAGCACGATGGTACCGTACAACAGCACGCACAGAGCCTTTCTGCAGCTGGTCAAGGGGAAGCAGGGAAGTTTACAAGTCAGGCGCGGTGGATGGACGATGGGACATTCTCCGGGCAGGAACAAGATTTGTGGGCTTCCATAAGCGACGAGCTAAAGATGGGAATTCCGGAGAATATCCGGATTCGCGAGCAGAAACAGAAGTATTTGAGAAATAAGAGCTATCTCCACGATGTAACTTTACGGGCAGAGCCGTATATGTACTGGATAGCAGGGCAAGTTAAGAAACGTAACATGCCCATGGAACTGGTACTACTACCCATAGTGGAGAGCGCTTTTGACCCACACGCGACGTCTGGTCGTAATGCCGCTGGCATTTGGCAGATCATACCGAGCACGGGTCGCAATTATGGTTTAAAACAGACCCGCAATTACGATGCGCGTCGTGACGTGGTGGCTTCAACAACCGCTGCGCTCGATATGATGCAACGTTTAAACCGCATGTTTGATGGCGACTGGTTGTTAACAGTGGCTGCCTATAACAGCGGTGAGGGTCGTGTAATGAAGGCAATGAAAGCGAATAAAGCGCGGGGTAAACCCACGGACTTCTGGTCGCTCTCACTGCCACAGGAAACCAAAATTTACGTGCCAAAAATGCTGGCGTTGAGTGACATCCTCAAAAACAGCAAACAGTACGGTGTAAAGCTGCCTACGTCAGATGAAAGCCGTGCGCTGGCGCGTGTCAGGTTGAGCAGTCCTGTAGGGGTTGATCAGCTGGCAGACATGGCCGGTATTTCGGTAAGCAAGCTTAAGACCTTTAACGCTGGCGTTAAGGGATCAACCTTAGGTGCAAGCGGGCCGCAGTACGTGATGGTGCCCCAGAAGCACGCAGATCAATTGCGTGAATCGCTGGCATCCGGTGAGATTGCTGCCGTTCAGCCGACGTTAGTTGCGGATAACACGCGTCTGAGCAGCCGTAACTACAAAGTACGTTCAGGTGATACGCTATCAGGTATCGCTGCCCGCCTTGGCGTGACAGCGAAGGATCTCCAGCAATGGAACAGCCTGCGTAGCGCCAGCCTGAAGGTGGGTCAGAATCTGACCGTAGGTGCAGGCAATAGCGCACAGCGTCTTGCCAGCAATACGGACAGCATTACCTACCGCGTACGCAAGGGCGATTCGCTCGCCAGTATCGCAAAACGCCACGGTGTGAATATCCGCGACGTGATGCGCTGGAATAGCGGTACAGCCAATCTGCAACCGGGCGATCAGCTAACGTTGTTTGTGAATAACAGCAGCTCACCGGACTCCTGACAGACAAGCTAACGAAGAAGGCACCGTTCCCCCGGTGCCTTTTTTATTACGCCACTTTCTGCGCTTCTACCATAATGGTATCGCTGGTGAATGACCCATCTTCAGCTAACTCAAAATAGCGCTTCACGTCACCAGAAGCGCTTTGTTGATAAATTCTGATGGCGTTACTCAGCGCCTCAGGCGTACGCATACGGGCAATCCATGAGTGATATTCAAGCACCAGACGATCGGTAATCAGATTACGCGTCGTCAGGCCCGCCTCGTTGAACAGGGAGAGCCATTCTCCGCTGGAGTAGTTACGCACATGCGACGTATCACGCAGCGCCTCGATGGTCTGTAACCAGATATCACGCACCGGATGCCCTGGAGACAGAATATCCATGATGATGGCAGTGCCACCCGCTTTCAGTACCCGTTTAACCTCACGCAGCGCCTGCCCTACATCGTGCCAGTGGTGCGCGGAGTAGCGGCTAATCACCACATCAAAAGAGCCATCGTCAAAAGGCAGTGCTTCGGCATAACCCTGTCGGGTCTCAATGTTTCCCAGACCTTTCTCTTTGGCCGCCGCCGCCACGACGTCCAGCATCTGACTGGAGAGATCATAAGCCGTAACCTGCGCCACCTGGCCTGCGGCGCAAAAACTGGCATGGCCGGCGCCACATCCCAGATCCAGCACCCGAGCCTGCGGGAAGGCCTGGAGTCGCTCAGCCAGGCGCTGTAAATCACGCCCGGATGCATGCACCGCGCTGGTTAAATACGCACTGGCCTGGGAGCCGAACTGTTTTTCGACATTGTTATGATGAGAGCCTGTAGTCATTGTGTTGTCCTTGCATGGGTTATAAGAAAGGGCAGCACCGGAGTATATGGCCTGCCCGACGGCAGACCTGACACACCATTATTTATCAGGCTTGCCGGGACTGAATTCGACGAGTAGCGGATTGTGATCGGAGGCGCGGGTCACCAGCACCGAAGCTTCGTGCACGTTTAAGCCGCGATAGAACACAAAATCCAGCGGACGGCCAAACGCCCGGCGGCGATTGTCATCCGTAAAGCGCACCTGGCGCAGAGACATTTCTCTTGAGAAGCGATACAGCGCATTCATACGTGGGCGACTCCAGGCATTGAAATCACCCGCCATGATCACCGGGCCATTATGGCGCTGGATTTGATCGCCGATCGGCAACAGCTGTTTACTGTATACATCGACGCCAAGGCTGAAATTCACCGCATGTACGTTCACCACCATCAGGTTACTCATGTCCGGCAACGGATAGACGGTTACCAGCGCGGATTTGGCCAGACGCAAGATCGGCTCACGCTCACGCAACGGGCAGCAATACACCGGATGCGCCGAAGAAAGCGTCATTACGCCTGAAGGATGCTGTGGCAGTACAAAGGCGGGAACCTGGTCAGCAGCGAGATAGTTAGTGGTCGCAAACCTGACCAGCTCAGGGGTCGTTTGCGCTTCCTGTAACAGGACGAGATGCGCATCTTTGCCAAAATTTTGCAGGACTGACAGCCACTCAGCACGCTGCTGCTTGAAGATATTCCACACCAGAACACGGATTTTGTCTTCGCCACTCAACGGCACACCGGCGGGTAATGCCTTACCAATAGTCGCGAAAGACCCAGGCGGCATAATGCGCTCTGCGGGCTGTCCGGCAACATATCGCATGGCATAGGTATTCTTTGGCACTTTCGGCTTCACACCTCTTAACTAAACCCTCCATGTCATGGAGTGGTCATTCAGTTATAGGGACTTTAGCGCAGAGTTTCAACGGTGAATGCCAGAAAAGCCTCTGCTTAAAGTTAGTAAGTGCTCAATAACCATTGTGCTTCAGCGCACGGTGACACAACTGGCTTACGCGTGATTAAATAGCTGCATTGCCATAATCACTGTCGACTATTGCTACAGGTGCAATAATGAAAGCCAACTCAGAAGAACTCACTATTTTTGTCGCCGTCGTCGAAAGTTGAAGCTTTAGCCGTGCGGCTGAACGCCTTGGTCTGGCAAACTCAGCCATCAGCAGAGCCGTGAAAAAACTCGAGGGAAAACTGGGGATTAACCTGCTGAATCGCACGACTCGCCAGCTCAGTCTCACCGAGGAAGGCGAACGCTATTTTCGCCGGATCCAGGGCGTGTTACAGGAAATGGCTGCGGCAGAAACCGAAGTAATGGAAGCCAAACTGACGCCGCGTGGAACCCTGCGCATCGATGCCGCTACGCCCGTCATGCTCCATTATTTGTTACCGATGATTAAGCCATTTCGCGAACGCTATCCGGAAATTTCACTGTCTCTGGTCTCCAGCGAAACATTTATCAATTTGATCGAACGTAAAGTCGACGTGGCGATCCGGGTGGGCAAACTGACTGACTCCAGCCTGCGTGCCCGACCACTCTTTAGCAGCTACCGCAAAATAATTGCCTCGCCGGATTATCTTGCCCGCTTTGGTATGCCGGAGTCAGTCACAGACCTTAAAAATCACCAGTGTCTGGGATTTACTGAGCCCGCCACATTAAATACCTGGCCTGTCGCATCCAGCGACGGTCAGTTGTATGAAGCGGAGTGCGGATTATTGTCAAACAGCGGAGAAACACTGAAGTATCTCTGTCTTGGCGGCAACGGTATTGCCTGTTTATCCGACTATATGATCAATAAAGAATTGCAAAGCGGAGAGCTGGTTGAGGTGTTGGCCGACAAACGTCTCCCTGTCGCAATGCCCTTTAGCGCGGTTTACTACAGCGACAGGGCGGTGAGCACCCGGATTCGGGCATTTATCGATTTTGTTAGCGAATATCTCGCCACCACGCCGTTAGCCTGAAACCCTGGTTGCCGCACGATCCTGATTTCTACTCACCAGGATCGCATGCATACATAGTAACTTGCATTTTGATAGTCACTATGGGAATGTGTTCCGCAGAAAAGTGACGGAGAGAAAAATGAAAAACGAACCCCTGTGCAGAGCCCCTTGCCCTATAGCCCGAAGCCTGGGGCGTATAGGTGACAGCTGGAGCATGATGATCCTGCGTGATGCTTTTTCAGGCTTCACGCGTTTTGACGAGTTCCAGAAAAGCGCCAACGTTGCGCCAAACATCCTCTCACGCCGCCTGAAAGAGCTGGTTGAAGATGGCCTGCTGGAGAAAGTGTGTTACAGCAGCACGCCCGCTCGTTACGAGTATCATCTGACTGAACGCGGCCGCGATTTTCGCCCGGTTATCCTCGCACTGGCCGAGTGGGGTAACCGCCATTTCGCGCCGGAAGGCCGACAGATCCAACTGGTCGAGAAAGAGACCCAACGTCTGGTGCATGCCGTTATGGTGGACAGCGAAACCGGCCAGCCACTCACTCCGGAGAAGTACAGCATGGTCCCCGGCCCGGCCGCTTCACCAGTGATTCAATACCGTCACGATTACCTGCAACGTAAACGGGCGGGGGATAGTACGCAAAAATTTATGCCGCAGCAGTATCTGGATGAACATCATGAACCTCAAGAGTAAAAAACGTTTTTGGGTTGGTTCGCTATCAGGTACAGCATTGCTATTAGCGCTGGGCTACGGCTTTTACTGGCACACCAGCGCGCGGTTTTTACAGTCAACGGACGATGCTTATGTCGGTGGTGATATCAGCGCTATTTCGACGAAAGTTGCCGGTTATATCGAGGAGATCGCCGTTAAAGACAACATGTCTGTAAAAAAGGGGGAATTACTTATTCGCCTGGATGCCAGGGATTATCTGGCGGCAGTGACAAAGGCTGAAGGGGAAGTTGCCGCTCAACAGGCCGCATTAACCGATCTGGCCGCTAATCGCCAACTCCAGAAAGCAACCATTGCAGGATCGGCCGCCAGTCTGGGAGCAGCACAAGCGACAACGGTGAAAATGGCCCGTGACAGCCGACGCTACAACGCGCTGGCGCAGACCGTCGCGATCTCCGCCCAGGTACGTGAAAATGCAGCAGCGGATTATCGCCATGCGCTTGCAGAAGAAAGTAAAGCGCTTGCCGATAAAGAGGTCGCTGAACGTCAGCTACTTGTTCTGGATGCCAGGGAGAAGCAGATCCATGCCGCTCTTATCCAGGCACAGGCAAGTCTGGATATGGCCCGCCTGAATCTTAGCTACACGGAGATCCGCGCCCCGTTTGATGGCGTGGTCGGCAATCGACGGGCCTGGTCAGGCTCGTTTGTGAGCAGCGGCATGCAGCTGCTGGCGTTAGTCCCCAGCCATGATTTGTGGATTGATGCCAACTTTAAAGAAAACCAACTGGCCAATATGCGGCCAGGGCAACATGCAAAAGTGGAAGCTGATGTATTGCCAGGACGCTCGTTTAACGGGCATGTTGTCAGTATTTCTCCAGCAACAGGTTCAAAGTTCAGTCTTTTGCCAGCGGAGAATGCGACAGGAAATTTCACCAAAATTGTGCAGCGCGTCCCGGTACGGATTGCCCTTGAAGGCGAAGCCGCCACTCTGGGTCTTTTGCGCCCGGGATTATCGGTCACCGTGGTTGTGGATGAAAAGAGCCGTCCATGAGCAGCAACCTCGCCCTGATGCAATCTCCGGCAATGGTTATGCCCGCCAGGCGAAAGCTTCTCGCCTTCGCGACCATGTGCTTGGGTATGTTTATCGCCCTGCTGGATATTCAGATTGTTTCAGCATCACTGCGTGATATTGGCGGTGGACTTTCGGCGGGCGATGATGAAACCGTCTGGATCCAGACCAGCTATTTGATCGCAGAAATTATCATTATTCCCCTGTCAGGCTGGCTGGCCAAAGTGATGTTGACCCGTTGGTTGTTTGCCGTCTCTGCCGCTGGTTTTACGTTTATGAGCGTCCTGTGCGGATGGGCATGGAATATTGAAAGCATGATTAAGTCCGGTAAACCCCCGGCTTTGCCGGGGGACTCCGAAAGGTTTGACCTTTAAGTCAGTCGCGCGAATCTGAAATCTCCGCCAAGAGATGAGGATTCGTGATGAGAGACTTTCAGAGCTTAAGCCATACGAAATGGGACTGTAAATATCACGTAGTTTATATCCCCAAACGCCGGAAGCAGCGGTTATACGGTGCGCTGAGGCGTGAGCTGGGCAAAATATTCCATGAGCTTGCGAGCCAGAAAGGCTGTCAGATTCTGGAGGGGCATCTGATGCGCGATCATGTTCACATGTGCATCAGCATTCCACCAAAGTATTCGGTATCGACAATCGTCGGCTATCTGAAGGGGAAAAGTGCGATAGCGATAGCCCGGCAGTTCGGCAGAGGGAAAAACTTCACTGGTGAAGTTTTCTGGGCACGAGGATATTTTGTTTCAACTGTAGGCCTGGATGAAGCCACGGTCAGGGCTTACATACGCAACCAGGAGCGAGAAGACGAACGTTACGACCAGATGAATCTGAACGTATAACAGCCGCCTTGGGCGGCTCATGGTTTGTCGGCGCCTTTGAGGCGCTCACCCTAAAGCCTCCGGCTCTGCCGGAGGATACTTACTACTTTTCGCGCACTTCAGGGGCTGATGGGCGGGTCGATGATCCCTTTGGTGTTTACAACTGCGTTCGCTTTTTTTCAGGGCAAGCAAAGAGTTATCGCCGCAGCCACTATCGGTGGTCTGGCGTCCCTGGCTCCCACATTAGGCCCAACGGTTGGTGGCTGGATCACTGAAAATTTTAGCTGGCACTGGCTTTTTTTTATCAATATTTTACCCGGTATCTATATCGCCATCACGGTGCCTGTGCTGGTCAATATTGATGACCCAAATCCCACGTTATTGCGCGGTGCGGATTATCTCAGCATTGCGCTTCTGGCTATCTCGCTTGGCTGCCTGGAATATACATTAGAAGAAGGTCCACGCTGGGGATGGTTTGATGACAGCACATTAACCATCACCGGCTGGCTGGCACTGCTGTGCGGCGTCATGTTTGTGGTGAGAACATTACGGCATCCGCAGCCCGTTATGGATTTACGCGCGCTCAGCGAGCGTACTTTTACCCTTGGCTGCTATTTTTCCTTTATGGCAGGCGTCGGGATCTTCTCTACTATCTATCTGACACCGCTGTTTCTCGGCATGGTCCGGGGATTCAGCGCGCTGGATATTGGACTGGCCATTTTCTCTACCGGCCTGTTCCAGGTTCTCTCTATCCCCTTCTATTCCTGGCTTGCTAACAGAGTCGATCTTCGCTGGCTGCTCATGGCGGGATTGCTGGGTTTTGCCTTTTCGATGTACAGCTTCATTCCGCTGACCCATGAATGGGGAGCAAGAGAGCTCCTGCTACCTCAGGCGTTCCGTGGTCTTGCACAACAATTTGCTGTCGCCCCGACTGTCACACTCACGCTCGGCAGCTTGCCACCTGCGCGCCTTAAACTGGCCTCCGGGCTGTTTAATCTGATGCGTAATCTGGGTGGCGCAATTGGCATTGCCCTGTGCGGCACCATTTTAAACAACCGCACAAATCTGCATTACAGCCGCCTAGCGGATCATCTGACTAACGCCAGTCTTAATGTGAGTAGTTTTGTCGCAACACGCACCTCGACATTGATGAGCCAGGGTATGGATGGCCAATTGGCACACACCGCAGCGCTAAAAAATCTGTCTGTACTGGCGTTGCGAGAAGCCAGAACCCAGGCATTTGCCGATGCGTTCTATTTCATTATGGCTGGATTCCTCATTGCCGCTGCGTTGGTCCCTTTTATGAAGAAACCACCGCAGATTTAGCGTAACAACATCAGGAGAATTTTATGCAAGATATGCAACAGCGCGTTGTCATTACCGGAATGGGCATCGTCAGCCCGCTGGGATGCGGCGTTAAACACGTCTGGCAATCCTTACTGAGGGGAAATTCAGGCCTTCGTCCATTACCCGAAACTATCGTGGAAGACATTGCCTGCAAGGTCGCAGGCCTGGTGCCCGGCATTGAAGACGATCCTCAACACGGTTTTGACCCTTTATCCGTGATCCCGGCAAAGGATCGTAAGAAAATGGATCGTTTTATCGAATTTGCTCTCGTTGCGGCACATGAAGCTCTTACGCAGGCAAACTGGTTTCCTCAGGATCAAGCGGCGAAAGACAGAACGGCGACGATCATTGCCACCGGTATAGGCGGCTTTAATCAGATAGCCGATGCGGTTCACACCACCGAACACCGCGGCCCACGTAAGCTATCGCCCTTCACTATCCCCTCTTTTCTGGCTAACCTGGCTGCCAGCCATGTCTCTATTGCGTACGGTTTTCGTGGCCCGATCGGTGCACCGGTGACAGCCTGCGCTGCTGGAGCACAGGCTATTGGTGATGCCGCGCGAATGATTCGTGCTGGTGAGGCAGATATCGCCCTGTGCGGCGGCAGCGAAGCCGCCATCCATCGTGTGAGCCTGGCCGGTTTTGCGGCGGCGAAGGCACTTTCATCCGGGTTTAACGATCGTCCGGAGGAAGCGTCCCGACCTTTTGATCAGGACAGAGATGGGTTTGTCATGGGAGAAGGAGCCGGGCTGCTGGTGATCGAATCTCTGGAACATGCGCTATCACGTGGCGCAACGCCGTTAGCCGAGTTAGTGGGGTATGGAACAAGTGCGGATGCGTGGCATCTGACTGCCGGACCAGAAGATGGTAACGGTGCCCGACGAGCCATGGAGATAGCACTCAATCAGGCGGGTATCAGGCCTGAAGATGTTCAGCATATTAATGCGCATGCAACCTCAACGCAGGTCGGAGATAAGGGTGAGTTAGCCGCAATTCGCAGCCTGTTTGGCGATAATCAGCTTGCGATTTCCTCGACAAAATCTGCTACAGGTCATCTGCTTGGAGCGGCCGGAGGCATTGAAGCCATATTTACCGTTCAGGCTCTTCGCGAACAAATAGCACCACCGACATTGAATCTGCACAAACCTGATGCTGCTGCATCCGGTATGGATCTTGTCAGGCTTACAGCCCGATCTCTGACTATGGAATACGCGCTATCAAATGGGTTTGGCTTTGGTGGCGTGAATGCCAGTTTACTGCTCAAACGCTGGGGTAACTGAGGACGACTAAGCAGGAGCAACATGCTCCTTGCTTAATTTAGATGAGTCTGGGGAATGACAGGAAAAAAAAACCGCATCTCATATGAGATGCGGCTCTTAATAAGTGGCGGAACGGACGGGACTCGAACCCGCGACCCCCTGCGTGACAGGCAGGTATTCTAACCGACTGAACTACCGCTCCACCGAATTTCTTTGTCACTAACCGGCGTTTATACCGGTTTACTGCAATTTGATGCCTGGCAGTTCCCTACTCTCGCATGGGGAGACCCCACACTACCATCGGCGCTACGGCGTTTCACTTCTG
>NZ_CBFFRJ010000079.1:0-24006 GCF_965644225.1 Phytobacter sp. V91
GCGGGCATCGTGAAAAATCTATGGCAAAGAAAGCCTTATGTTCTCATAACTGACGATTAAATCGCACCTTCCTTAGTCGCAAAACCCTGCATGGACGTGAAGCTGCTTGCCATGCTTGACATTGACATGTCGCAATTGACGGCAGACGCTCTGCAGCAGCTGAAAAGCGGTACCAGCTGTGTCCTGATGAGTAGCCTGGCTCCCGGTCTTGATGCTCACTATGACGTTTCCACCCAGCAGCTTAATGTACAGGCTCCACAAATCTACCTGAAACGTAATGCTCGTGGCTATGTCAGTCCGGAGCTTTGGGATAATGGCATTACAGCTGCCACGCTGCAGTATGACTACAATGCGTGGCACTCAGAGATGTCGAATTCGTCTTCGCTGTCAACTCAGTACCTGGGGCTGCGTGGCGGCATCAACTGTGATGTCTGGCGTCTTCGATACCGTGGCTCATTCAACTGGAACAAAGGGCAGTCCTGGAGCTATGACAATGCTACCACTTATCTCGAACGTGCCATTGTACCGCTGCGCAGTAAGTTGGTGCTGGGGGAGTCTTCCACAGACGGACAGGTTTTTGACAGCGTAGGGTTTCAGGGTGTCATGCTGAGTTCCGACGATCGGATGTATGAAGATTCCCGGCGTGGCTATGCGCCGGTTATCAGCGGCACTGTTAACACTAACGCCCTGGTACGCGTCACCCAGCGTGGGGTTCGACTGTATGAAGCCACTATGCCTCCGGGGCCGTTTGTTATTGACGATATCTATCCTACCGGCACTGGCGGCGATCTGCTGGTAACTATCAAGGAAGCTGACGGTAGCGAGCGTAGCTTTACGGTAACCTATACCTCTATTGCGGAGCTGCTGCGTCCGGGCACTACCCGCTATACTCTGATGGGTGGGTGGTACCGTAACAGCACCGTGAGCGAAAAACCGCAGATTATGCTGGGTACGCTGCGCCACGGTTTTACCAACCTGCTCACGGGTTATACTGGTGTGCTGGGGGGGGGAGCATTATCAGTCGGTGTCGGGTGGGGTGGCGCTGAACACGCCGGTGGGCGCAATTTCTTCGGATATTACCCACGCCCGCACAATCCTGCGTGACGATATTAAGCGTGAAGGGCAGAGCATTCGCTTTGCATTCGCCAAAATTCTCCCGGTGGTAAACACCAACATGACGCTGGCGAGCTATCGTTATTCTAGTTCCGGCTATTACACCATTGATGACGCTATGTTGGTGCGTTCCGGGCAGGGGCAAAACTATAACGGGGACTACGCCCGCGTTAACCGCAAAAATCGGCTTCAGCTTAGCGCCAGCCAGAATATTTCCGACACGTTCGGTAGCATCAATATCAGCGCCAGTACTCAGAATTACTGGAACCGTAATGGTCGGGATACGGAATATCAGGTGGGGTACACCAATTTCTTTAAGAACTTTAACCTCAATATTAACGCCAGCCGTTCCCGGGACTTAGTCAATGGCAAATGGGATGACAAAATCTCTATTGGCGTTTCGCTGCCGCTCGGTAACAGCGCCCAGTCAACGTATTTGACCTCAACTTACGTGCAGGAACGGGATCATAACGGTATTCAGAATTCTGTAACAGGTTCGGCCGGCAGCAACCGCCAGTATAACTACAGCGCGTTTACCAGCGTTGATCGCTATAGCGACAGTGGTACCAAAACTACTGGTGGCGTAAGTGGCACGTGGACTTCACCGTGGAGCACGGTAGGCGGCAGCTTCTCAGCAGGCAACAGCTATCAGCAATACGGTATGACCCTCTCTGGCGGCGCGATAGCCTACGGCAATGGGGTCGTCCTGACGCCGCTCATGGGTGACACCATGGCGGTCGTTGAAGCCGAGCATGCCAGCGGTGCGAGAATAACGAATAATACCAGCCTTCGCCTCGATAGAAATGGTAAGGCGGCAGTGCCATATTTGACGCCGTATCGGCAGAATACCATCGCACTGGATCCGAAAGGGCTTTCCAATGACGTAGCGCTGGACGTCTCCAGCCAGAACAGTGTGCCGACTGCTGGTGCGGTGGTGTTGATAAAATACAAAACCGACATTGGTCACTCGGTGTTATTCAATATTAGCCACACTGGGGAAGAATTGCCGTTCGGGGCATCGCTGATGGATGAAAACAACGAGATCGTGGGTTACATCGCCCAGGGCGGGCAAACTTTTGCCCGCGTGAAGAATGAGCGCGGAACTTTACGCGTGAAATGGGGCAATGCGGAGCTGCAACAGTGCCATTTTAGTTATCAGATACCGTCTATATCCACCGACAATGCGACATTGCGTCAGCTCGACGTTGTGTGCCAGTAAAAGGAACCAGACAGGATGAATAAAATCTTCTCGATGGCGGTGTTATTGCTACTCTCTGCCGTTGGTTTTTGTGGCAAAGCCCATGCCGATGGGACCTGGGTAAATTGTAGTCGTACCAGTGGGTATTATCAGTACTTTGACTCGGCCACAATACAGGTGGGGAAAGATGCAGCCGCGGGCGATATTATTGGTTCCTGGGTTACATCATCAAACCCGACGGCCTGGACCTGTTCACATGTTAACCAATACCAGAGCTATACGATTCCAATGGCGGTACAGGCCTACCCGCCCTATGCCGTATGGGGGACGGCAACCGTCGATGGACAAAGTTACAACGTGTATAACACTGTCGTAAAAACCGGGCTTGGCTATATTGCTCGCTGGCGCTACACCGTTAATGGCCAGACCAGCGACTGGTATCGGTTGACCGTTATGAACGGCGTGTACCAGACGCCATCCGAGTTGTTTAATGTCAGCTACGACAGCAGTGTTCCCAGCTGGAATATTGGTGTGGATGTTCAGGTTCGCTTCGTAAAAACGTCCGGTTCATTGACGGCAGGCACTAACCTGGCATTTGACCCCATGTATATGAGAACCTACCAGGTCTATGACAACAATGTTTCTACTGGTACCGGTACTTATATGATCGCCCAGTATCAGGCTGGCAACCTGAACATTGTTACCACTGGTGGTACCTGCACCACCTCTGATGTAGCGGTTTCGCTGCCAGATGTCGGTCGTAATTTGTTTACCGGCGTTGGCTCTGTCGCCGGACGTACCGATTTTGCACTGAATTTTACCCAGTGTCCGGGGGGCTGGCGAGCATCGGTTATTTGTTCACCCCCACTACCAACATTGTAGACAACAGCAACGGCGTGTTCGCCCTTGATGATAGTTCCAGCGCCAGCGGTGTTGGGTTGCAGTTGTTAACAGGGGATAGCATTCCGATAAACTTTAATACTGCTTATCTGCTAAGCGATTACGATTCTTCGCGCGACAACGCAAACTATAGGGTACCGCTGCGGGCAGGGATCTACCAAACTGATAGTAATGTAGTGTCGGGTAACGTCAGTGGCTCTGTTACTTTTACCTTAATCTACAAATAACCTGCGGAGGGGCCTGATTGATGTCGACGATGTCATCCTGCGTCAGATTTAAGTTCGCGTTCTGTTTGCTAAGTGTGCTGTGGTTTTGTGGTACCGCGCAGGCGGCGACTTATCTGAACCAGACCCGGTTGATTGTTCATGAGAAAGAGCGTGAGGTGACGTTTTCGCTCATTAATCAGGGGAAAACTCCCGCACTGATGCAGCTTTGGACCGATCGGGATAATTTACTGGATCGCCCCGAACAGATAAAAATGCCGTTTTTGATCTTGCCTCCGGTCTTTCGCCTGGAGGCCGGGAAATCACGAGTGGTTCGCCTTCAATTGATTAATAAAGGAGAAGGGCTGGCTAAAGATAAAGAGTCGGTGTTCTGGCTTAATGCACTCGAAGTGCCGCCCAGGTCTGCGGTTGCGGCCAATAGCAACCTGTTGCAGATGGCTTTTCGCACACGCATCAAACTCTTCTTTCGCCCGGCGGCCATAGCCAGCGCAACCTTGCAGGATGGGGTTAAGGGGATGCAGACATCACGCGTGCGCTGTGCGACGGGAAATTGTCTGCGATTGATAAGCCATTCGCCGCTGCATATCACCTTACTCAATATAACGTTCGATAATGGCAAGGTTGTGCATAACCTCCCCAATAATGGAATGATCGCTCCTTTTTCGCTTATGGATGTTCCCTTGCCGGATGTAGGGGCTACGCAGTTCAAATCTGTTGCCTGGGTTGATGATTATGGCGTAGAGAATAGTTTTACCAAATAAAACGGTTGGTCTCTAAAAAGGTACTTAATCAGAAAGGAAAGTGTTGAGGCTCTGTTTTGCGATTCCAGCTATTCACAATATAGCATTGCGTAATGAGTCGTAGCTCACTGGCAGCGTTCGCCACTGGCACCGGTTATCGCACAGCGCATCGGGATTGCTGATAGTAGTTCCGTCATAGCGACTCGAAAAAGCGTCGGCTCAGGTAAAACCCCTCTCCCGGACGGGAGAGGGGAGGGAAGACAAGGCAATTAGCTGGCTTTCACCGCTTTTGCCGTTTTTTGCTTGAACATATAACCGACACCGAGGATCACCAGCCATACCGGGATCAGGTAGACCGAGATAGCCATCCCTTCAGTCATCAGCATAATTACCAGCACCGCCGCCATAAATACCAGGCAGACCCAGTTACCCAGCGGGTAAAGCAGTGCCGGGAAGCGGGTGGTCACGCCTTGTTGCTGTTTGGCGCGACGGAATTTCATGTGCGCCAGGCTTATCATCGCCCAGTTGATGACCAGTGCGGAAACCACCAGGGCCATCAGCAGGCCAAATGCAGATTCCGGCGCCATATAGTTGATCAATACGCACAGAGCGGTAACCAGCGCAGAGACCAGAATGGTGTTCACCGGCACGCCACGCTTATCGACGCTCAGCAGCGCCTTCGGCGCATTACCCTGTTGGGCCAGGCCGAACAACATACGGCTGTTACAGTAAACACAGCTGTTGTACACCGAGAGCGCTGCGGTCAGTACGACGATGTTCAGCGCGTTTGCAACGAAGGTATCGCCGAGTTCATGGAAAATCAGGACGAACGGGCTGGTATCTGCGGTGACGCGAGTCCATGGCATCAGCGAGAGCAGTACGGCCAGGGAACCCACATAGAAGATCAGGATGCGGTAGATAACCTGGTTGGTCGCTTTGGGAATGCTTTCCTGCGGGTTATCGGCTTCTGCTGCGGTGATCCCCACCAGTTCCAGGCCGCCGAAGGAGAACATGATGATAGCCATCATCATCACCAGCCCCGACATGCCATTCGGCAGGAAGCCACCTTGTTCCCACAGGTTGCGTACCGTGGCCTGTGGACCAGCGCTGCCGCTGAACAGCAGCCAGCCGCCGAACAGGATCATGGCAACAACGGCTACCACCTTGATGATGGCGAACCAGAACTCCATCTCGCCGAACACTTTTACGTTGGTCAGGTTAATGGCGTTGATGGCAATAAAGAATACGGCTGCGGACACCCAGGTTGGAATTTCAGGCCACCAGAACTGGATATATTTGCCGACCGCGGTTAATTCGGCCATTGCCACTAAAACATACAGTACCCAGTAGTTCCAGCCGGAGGCGAAGCCGGCAAAACCGCCCCAGTATTTATAGGCAAAGTGGCTGAAAGATCCTGCTACAGGTTCTTCAACAACCATCTCGCCCAACTGGCGCATAATGAGAAAAGCAATAAAGCCTGCAATGGCATAGCCCAGAATAATACCAGGACCTGCTGATTTGATGACTGATGCGCTGCCCAGAAACAGACCAGTCCCGATAGCGCCGCCCAGCGCGATAAGCTGTATATGGCGGTTCTTAAGGCCGCGCTTGAGCTGATCGCTGTGCTGTTGACCTTCCATCATGAAACCTCGTGTGTGGTTATTATGTATACGCTGATGTTTGCGTGTAATTAATAAGTTCCATTTTTTGTATTTTATTATTTACGAATAACTGACGTGAATTTTCACCCATCCCTTTCGTACGGCTCAGAATAGTGGTAAGCGCCAGGCTTTGCACCTGCTTTATGAACGGCAAATGACGAGTTGAATAAAAAGAAAGCAGTTGTAAGTTGTCCGCTCAGCATGAACTTTATATTCAAGTGATTTTTTATTCATGAATTTGATATAAGAATGCAAATTTATTCATGCTGAACCGGTTCAGATGCCAATGTTATCGTTTCAATAAAGTTAAAATGGTCGTTTTATGGGTAAAAGAGTCATTTGTGCAAGGTTACATGTTTGAAACGTTATTTCTGTAACGTTGTTAAAATCTGCATGGTTTCCTGATTTCAATCAAAACCTGTATGGACAGAAGGTGAATACTTTGTTACTTTAGCGTCACGAATATGAAATTGGTAAGACCAATTTACTCCGGGCGAATGGTAGAGATAGGGAATAATGGCCTACAGCAAAATCCGCCAGCCAAAACTATCCGATGTGATTGAGCAGCAACTGGAGTTTTTGATTCTTGAGGGGACATTACGCCCCGGTGAAAAACTGCCTCCAGAGCGCGAACTGGCCAAACAGTTCGACGTTTCTCGTCCTTCTCTGCGTGAGGCAATTCAACGCCTCGAAGCAAAAGGGCTCCTGCTACGTCGCCAGGGTGGCGGTACATTTGTTCAAAGTAGCCTCTGGCAGAGCTTTAGCGATCCGCTCGTTGAGTTGCTCTCCGACCATCCCGAATCCCAATTTGATCTGCTTGAGACCCGTCATGCGCTGGAAGGCATTGCTGCATATTATGCCGCGTTGCGCAGCACGGATGAAGATAAAGTCAGGATTGGCGAACTGCATCAGGCGATTGAACTGGCGCAGCAGTCAGGCGATCTCGATGCCGAATCCAGTGCGGTCGTGCAGTATCAAATCGCTGTAACCGAAGCGGCGCATAATGTGGTGTTGTTACACCTGCTTCGCTGCATGGAACCGATGTTGGCACAGAATGTTCGTGAAAACTTTGAGTTGCTCTACGCGCGCCGCGAAATGCTGCCGATCGTGAGCAAGCATCGCAGCAGTATTTTTGCTGCGATCATGGCTGGCGAGCCGGAAGAAGCGCGTGAAGCGTCGCATCGCCACCTGGCCTTTATTGAAGAAATACTTCTGGACAGAAGTCGTGAGCAGAGCCGCCGTGAACGCTCGCTGCGTCGACTGGAACAGAGAAAGAATTAGCATTTTCTGGCGTAATTTATGCCGGAAGAGTTGTAACGAGAGCGCCAACAATTGAGAGCGCGACAACTAAACGCAGAACCTGTCTTATTGCACTTTAGTTTTTCGAGATAGTTCGGGGTGTATCGCGACGGCAAGCGCGCGAATCCCATGGAGCATAGTGAACTATGTGACCAGGGTGAGAAAGCGAAGCCAACAAAGAGACAACCTGAAATATGAAGAAAGGAGAGTGCAATGGGACAGGTTCCAGCTAAATCAACGTATTAGATAGATAAGGAATACCCCCCATGTCAGAACGTTTCCAAAATGACGTGGATCCGATTGAAACTCGCGACTGGCTACAGGCGATCGAATCGGTAATCCGTGAAGAAGGTGTTGAGCGTGCTCAGTATCTGATTGACCAGATGCTTTCTGAAGCTCGCAAAGGCGGCGTGAAAGTTGCCGCTGGTACCGGAGCTAACAACTACGTCAACACTATTGCCGTTGAAGATGAACCGGAATACCCGGGTAATCTGGAGCTGGAACGCCGTATTCGTTCGGCTATTCGCTGGAACGCCATCATGACGGTTCTGCGTGCTTCCAAAAAAGACCTCGAGCTGGGCGGCCACATGGCGTCCTTCCAGTCTTCCGCAACCGTTTATGAAGTCTGCTTTAACCACTTCTTCCGTGCTCGCACCGAGAAAGACGGCGGCGACCTGGTTTACTTCCAGGGCCACATCTCCCCGGGCGTCTACGCACGTGCTTTCCTGGAAGGTCGTCTGACTGAAGAGCAGATGAACAACTTCCGTCAGGAAGTTCATGGCAAAGGCCTGTCTTCCTACCCGCACCCGAAACTGATGCCAGAATTCTGGCAGTTCCCGACCGTATCCATGGGTCTGGGCCCGATCGGTGCTATCTACCAGGCTAAATTCCTGAAATATCTGGAACACCGTGGCCTGAAAGACACTTCCCAGCAGACCGTTTACGCCTTCCTGGGCGACGGTGAAATGGATGAGCCGGAATCCAAAGGCGCGATCACTATCGCGACCCGTGAGAAACTGGACAACCTGTGCTTCATTATCAACTGTAACCTGCAACGTCTGGATGGTCCGGTAACCGGTAACGGCAAGATCATCAACGAACTGGAAGGCATCTTCAGCGGTGCTGGCTGGAACGTGATCAAAGTGATGTGGGGCGGTCGTTGGGATGAGCTGCTGCGTAAAGATACCAGCGGTAAACTGATTCAGCTGATGAACGAAACCGTTGACGGCGACTATCAGACCTTCAAATCCAAAGACGGCAAATACGTCCGCGAGCACTTCTTCGGTAAATACCCGGAGACGGCTGCACTGGTTGCCGACTGGACTGACGAGCAGATCTGGGCCCTGAACCGTGGTGGTCACGATCCGAAGAAAGTCTACGCTGCACTGAAAAAAGCGCAGGACACCAAAGGCAAAGCAACTGTAATCCTGGCTCATACCATCAAAGGTTATGGCATGGGTGACACCGCCGAAGGTAAAAACATCGCTCACCAGGTTAAGAAAATGAACATGGACGGCGTGCGTTATATCCGCGACCGCTTCAATGTACCGGTAACCGATGAGCAGGTTGAAAAACTGTCCTACATCACCTTCCCGGAAGGTTCTGAAGAGCACACCTACCTGCATGCTCAGCGTCAGAAGCTGAACGGCTACCTGCCTTCTCGTCAGCCGAACTTCACCGAGAAACTGGAACTGCCAGCGCTGGAAGACTTCAAACAGCTGCTGGAAGAGCAGAACAAAGAAATCTCCACCACTATCGCTTTCGTTCGTGCCCTGAACGTGATGCTGAAGAACCCGTCTATCAAAGACCGTCTGGTTCCAATCATCGCCGACGAAGCGCGTACTTTCGGTATGGAAGGTCTGTTCCGTCAGATTGGTATTTACAGCCCGAACGGCCAGCAGTACACCCCGCAGGACCGTGAGCAGGTTGCATACTACAAAGAAGACGAGAAAGGTCAGATCCTGCAGGAAGGTATCAACGAGCTGGGCGCAGGCGCATCCTGGCTGGCTGCTGCAACCTCTTACAGCACCAACAACCTGCCGATGATTCCGTTCTACATCTACTACTCCATGTTCGGTTTCCAGCGTATCGGTGACCTGTGCTGGCAGGCTGGCGACCAACAGGCTCGCGGCTTCCTGGTAGGTGGTACTTCTGGTCGTACGACTCTGAACGGTGAAGGTCTGCAGCACGAAGATGGTCACAGCCACATTCAGTCTCTGACTATCCCGAACTGTATCTCTTACGATCCGTCCTACGCGTACGAAGTGGCAGTCATCATGCATGACGGCCTGACCCGTATGTACGGTGAAGCGCAAGAGAACATTTACTACTACATCACCACCCTGAACGAAAACTACCACATGCCTGCGATGCCGGAAGGCGCCGAGGAAGGTATCCGTAAAGGTATCTACAAACTGGAAACTGTTGCAGGTTCCAAAGGTAAAGTTCAGCTCTTAGGCTCCGGTTCTATCCTGCGTCACGTACGTGAAGCGGCACAGATCCTGGCTAACGACTACGGCATCGGTTCTGACGTATTCAGCGTAACCTCCTTCACCGAACTGGCGCGTGATGGCCAGGATTGTGAGCGCTGGAACATGCTGCACCCGCTGGAAACTCCGCGCGTTCCGTACATCGCCCAGGTGATGAGCGACGCTCCGGCCGTAGCATCTACTGACTATATGAAACTGTTCGCTGAGCAGGTTCGTACTTATGTACCGGCTGATGACTACCGCGTACTGGGTACTGACGGCTTCGGTCGTTCTGACAGCCGTGAAAACCTGCGTCACCACTTCGAAGTTGATGCTTCTTATGTGGTTGTTGCAGCTCTGGGCGAACTGGCTAAACGTGGCGAAATCGACAAGAAAGTGGTGGCGGAAGCAATCACCAAATTCAACATCGATGCAGATAAAGTTAACCCGCGTCTGGCATAAGAGGTAAAAGAATAATGGCTATCGAAATCAATGTGCCGGACATCGGGGCTGATGAAGTTGAAATCACCGAGATCCTGGTCAAAGTTGGCGACAAAGTAGAAGCTGAACAGTCGCTGATTACCGTAGAAGGCGACAAAGCCTCTATGGAAGTCCCGTCTCCACAGGCTGGCGTTGTTAAAGAGATCAAAGTCTCTGTTGGCGACAAAACCGAGACTGGCAAACTGATTATGATTTTCGATTCCGCCGACGGTGCAGCAGCTGCTGCACCTGCTAAGGCAGAAGAGAAGAAAGAAGCTGCACCGGCAGCTGCGCCAGCCGCTGCGGCTGCAAAAGATGTCAACGTACCGGACATCGGTGGCGACGAAGTAGAAGTCACTGAAATCATGGTTAAAGTTGGCGACACCGTTGCTGCTGAACAGTCTCTGATCACCGTAGAAGGCGACAAAGCCTCTATGGAAGTTCCGGCTCCGTTCGCGGGTGTCGTGAAAGAGATTAAAATCAGCACCGGTGACAAAGTGTCAACCGGCTCCCTGATCATGGTCTTCGAAGTGGCGGGTGCTGCACCTGCTGCCGCGCCTGCTCAGGCTGCTGCACCGGCACCGACCGCTGCACCTGCTGCGGCTGCGGGTCCGAAAGACGTTAACGTACCGGATATCGGCGGTGACGAAGTTGAAGTGACCGAAGTGATGGTGAAAGTAGGCGATAAAGTTGCCGCTGAACAGTCACTGATCACCGTAGAAGGCGACAAGGCTTCCATGGAAGTTCCGGCGCCGTTCGCGGGTACCGTTAAAGAGATCAAAATCAGCACCGGCGACAAAGTGTCCACCGGCTCCCTGATTATGGTCTTTGAAGTAGAAGGCGCAGCACCTGCTGCGGCTGCTGCTGCCGCTCCGGCACCGGCTGCTGCACCTGCTCAGGCTGCTAAACCTGCTGCCGCCCCGGCGAAAGCGGAAGGCAAATCTGACTTCGCTGAAAACGACGCTTACGTCCATGCAACGCCGCTGATTCGCCGCCTGGCTCGCGAATTCGGTGTCAACCTGGCGAAAGTGAAAGGTACGGGTCGTAAAGGCCGTATCCTGCGCGAAGACGTTCAGGTTTACGTGAAAGACGCTATCAAGCGTGCTGAAGCTGCACCTGCTGCAGGCGCTGCGACCGGTGGTTCTCTGCCGGGTCTGCTGCCGTGGCCGAAAATCGACTTCAGCAAGTTTGGTGAAATCGAAGAAGTGGAACTGGGCCGTATCCAGAAAATCTCTGGTGCTAACCTGAGCCGTAACTGGGTGGTTATCCCGCACGTTACCCACTTTGACAAAACCGATATCACCGATCTGGAAGCGTTCCGTAAACAGCAGAACGCCGAAGCTGAGAAGCGCAAACTGGACGTGAAATTCACCCCGGTTGTCTTCATCATGAAAGCGGTAGCCGCTGCTCTTGAGCAGATGCCTCGCTTCAACAGCTCGCTGTCTGAAGATGCGCAGCGTCTGACGCTGAAAAAATACATCAACATCGGTGTTGCGGTTGATACCCCGAACGGCCTGGTTGTTCCGGTCTTCAAAGACGTGAACAAGAAGAGCATCACTGAGCTGTCTCGTGAGCTGACCGTGATCTCCAAAAAAGCGCGTGATGGCAAGCTGACTGCTGGCGAAATGCAGGGCGGTTGCTTCACCATCTCCAGCATCGGCGGCCTGGGTACTACCCACTTCGCACCGATTGTTAACGCGCCGGAAGTGGCAATCCTCGGTGTGTCTAAGTCTGCGATGGAGCCGGTCTGGAATGGTAAAGAGTTCGTTCCGCGTCTGATGATGCCGATCTCTCTGTCCTTCGACCACCGCGTGATTGACGGTGCTGATGGTGCTCGCTTTATCACCATCATCAACAACACCCTGAGCGATATTCGCCGCCTGGTGATGTAATCGAAAAGCCGGCCAGTCGGCCGGCTTTTTACCTCTTAACCTCACGTTGTCTGTGAGGTTATTAGCGAAACGAGAATTCGTGAGCCGTTTGTTGTTTCAAAATTGTTAACATTTTTGTAAACTGCGGGCGGATAGAACGACCCGGTGGATAAAGGGCGACAAGTACCTGACTGCCGGAAATCAATAAGAGGTCATGATGAGTACTGAAATCAAAACTCAGGTCGTGGTACTTGGGGCTGGCCCGGCAGGTTACTCTGCGGCCTTCCGTTGCGCTGATTTAGGTCTGGAAACCGTCATTGTAGAACGTTACAGCACCCTGGGCGGTGTTTGTCTGAACGTCGGCTGTATCCCTTCTAAAGCGCTGCTGCACGTAGCGAAAGTTATCGAAGAAGCCAAAGCACTGGCTGAACACGGTATTGTTTTCGGCGAGCCGAAAACCGATATCGACAAAATCCGTACCTGGAAAGAGAAAGTTATCACTCAGCTGACCGGCGGCCTGGCAGGCATGGCTAAAGGTCGTAAAGTGAAAGTGGTTAACGGTCTGGGTAAATTTACCGGTGCCAACACCCTGGAAGTTGAAGGCGAAAACGGCAAAACCGTGATCAACTTCGACAACGCAATCATCGCGGCGGGTTCCCGTCCGATCGAACTGCCGTTTATCCCGCATGAAGACCCGCGCGTGTGGGACTCCACCGACGCACTGGAGCTGAAAACCGTTCCTGAGCGCCTGCTGGTTATGGGTGGCGGTATCATCGGTCTGGAAATGGGTACCGTTTACCATGCGCTGGGTTCACAGATTGACGTGGTTGAAATGTTCGACCAGGTTATCCCGGCTGCAGACAAAGACATCGTTAAAGTCTTCACCAAACGCATCAGCAAGAAATTCAACCTGATGCTGGAAACCAAAGTGACTGCCGTTGAAGCGAAAGAAGACGGTATCTATGTTTCCATGGAAGGCAAAAAAGCCCCTGCTGAAGCACAGCGTTACGATGCCGTGCTGGTTGCTATCGGTCGTGTGCCGAACGGTAAAAACCTCGATGCAGGTCAGGCTGGCGTAGAAGTTGATGAGCGTGGCTTCATCCGCGTTGACAAACAGCTGCGTACCAATGTGCCGCACATCTTTGCTATCGGCGATATCGTCGGTCAGCCGATGCTGGCGCACAAAGGTGTTCACGAAGGTCACGTTGCCGCTGAAGTTATCGCCGGTAAGAAACACTACTTCGACCCGAAAGTGATCCCGTCAATTGCCTACACCGAGCCAGAAGTTGCCTGGGTAGGTCTGACCGAGAAAGAAGCGAAAGAAAAAGGCATCAGCTACGAAACCGCCACCTTCCCGTGGGCTGCTTCCGGCCGTGCTATCGCTTCTGATTGTGCAGACGGTATGACCAAACTGATCTTCGACAAAGAAACGCACCGTGTTATCGGCGGCGCCATTGTCGGCACCAACGGCGGCGAGCTGCTGGGTGAAATCGGTCTGGCGATCGAAATGGGTTGCGACGCAGAAGACATCGCGCTGACCATCCATGCGCACCCGACTCTGCACGAGTCCGTGGGCCTGGCTGCAGAAGTGTTCGAAGGTAGCATCACCGACCTGCCGAACCCGAAAGCGAAGAAAAAATAAGTTCGCTTGATGATAACGCCTCTTCGGAGGCGTTTTTTTTGCGCTTAAATCCGTGATCGTGCTCTAACTTTTCCTCTCGCAGTATAAAATTTAGCCGATTGTTGCCGATGTAACTGTACTGAGTTTTTATCGACGAAAGAGGGAGTTTTATCGTCATGGTTACAGGTATCAGATCGCCCCTGTCGACAATGTTATCAAATATGTCGTCAGCCACCCGCGTGGGTACGCCACGGATCACGAGTACCAGTACTGCTGCGTCCGCAGTGACAAATGCCTCCACGAAAGTGACCTTTGGCAGCCAGACCCAGGCCATCGCGGCCATTTACAGCATCACACCGAAGAAAGTCAGCGCGACGGGTTCCGGCCAGGCTAACCCGCAGATTCTTGCGCTGATGCAGTCATTGCCTGACGGCAGCCCGCTGTCTTCATTCAGTGGCCTCGGAACTGCGCTACTCGATAACTTAAAAGAGAACCGCGGCGATTTCTCGCAGGCCGTGACGGCGAGCGATTCCTCACTCAGCAATGCCTCAACCAGTAAATCAGCGATATCGCTGGATATCACCACCCGCTCAGGCTCGACACTGCATCTGACCCTGTCGCAGCAGAAAGGGGGGATTGCGGTTTCCGTTAATACGCAGGGTGAGCAACTCACGGATGAAGAGGCCGCGGCGGTGGCCTCGCTGGGCGAGGCTTTTGGGGATGCGCTCAATGGGTTGAGTAAACAACCCCCGGAGCTTGATATTTCCGGCCTGACCAAATTCGACAGTGGCGTACTGAAATCCGTTGATCTGAAAACCGATATCCGCAGCGGCGATAACTCATTGCAGTCGCTCAATTTCCATACCGACAGTGATGAAAGCTGGGTGGCGTATCAGGATGCCGATTTTTCATTGAAAATGACCAGCGATCGTTCCCTGAGTAATGATCCGGGCGATGTGGTGGCGCAGCAGATTGCGCTGGCGGCATATGATAAGCAGTTTGATAAAGCGCGCATTGACGGGCAGGGCGACAGAGACCAGATGGAGATGCTGAAGTCGGTCTTCCATGCCCTGAATACTCCGCAAAGCGGCGGCATTTCGGTCACGGGAAATAACAGCGAGGTTCGTGCAGGCAGCGGCAGCAAGCCGCAAACGCATGGGGTAAATGACTTTTCGCTCTCGCTGACGCAAACCGAGGAGTCGATTAATCCGTTGCGCCTGGATGAGAAGAAAAGCTTCTCTTACCAGGCCTCGCAAACCACCGAGGAGACGCGCAATTATGATGGTTCCCGCAGCGTGACGCAGACCGCGCGTAATCACCTCAGAGCCTCCTGGTATCAGCCGCTGGATCAGTCTTTACCGCTGTCGCTGAACAGCGATAAGACCTCGCAAAACTACATCTATCACACGTTGAATAATGATGAAGTTAATACCACCACCATGAATTACACCAGCAAGGGCCAACTGGCGAATGTCAGAAATCAGACCGAAGTGAATAACCTCGAGACGATGAAGAAATACGTTATGGGCGAGCTGGAAAATGAGATAAACACGCCGGAAAAATACAGTCGCGAGAATATTCAGACGCTGCTGGAAGCTTTGTAGGTTGATGATAAATGGTCCTTCGGGGCCATTTACCACGGTTTCTAACGTGTAATCTGTTCCCGCAAAAGCCTCTTTCTTCTGCATTATTCTGCCCTTAACGATTCAGCCAATTTTTAATGTTGCTTTTTTGTAAACAGATTAACACCCCCTGCAAATCCTGATATGCTGCCAACGCGGTATCGCGGATTTACCCTACAAACTGCTGTCTCACAGGAGCGTGAAGAGAATCGCCTGCCGCATTATGACAATGAGAGCGAGGAGAACTGTCGTGCTAGTAGAATACCGTAAGCACGTAGCCGAACGTGCCGCTGAGGGGATTGCGCCAAAACCATTAGATGCAACCCAAATGGCTGCGCTCGTTGAGCTGCTGAAGAACCCGCCTGCTGGCGAAGAAGATTTTCTGTTAGACCTCTTAACCAACCGTGTCCCGCCGGGCGTTGATGAAGCCGCCTATGTTAAAGCGGGTTTTCTTGCCGCCATCACCAAAGGTGAAGCGACTTCCCCACTGGTCAATGCTGAGAAAGCCGTTGAACTGCTCGGCACCATGCAGGGTGGTTACAACATCCATCCTCTGATCGACGCGCTGGACGACGCCAGACTGGCACCCATTGCGACCAAAGCACTTTCTCATACGCTGCTGATGTTTGATAACTTCTACGATGTGGAAGAAAAAGCCAAAGCGGGTAATAGCTATGCACAGCAGGTGCTGCAATCCTGGGCCGATGCCGAATGGTTCCTGAGCCGTCCTGCGCTTGCTGAAAAAATGACGGTCACCGTCTTCAAAGTCACCGGCGAAACCAACACCGACGATCTTTCTCCTGCGCCGGATGCCTGGTCCCGCCCGGATATCCCACTGCACGCCCTTGCGATGCTGAAAAATGCCCGTGAAGGCATTGAGCCCGATCAGCCGGGTGCCGTTGGTCCGATTAAACAAATCGAAGACCTGGCGAAAAAAGGCTTCCCGCTGGCCTATGTAGGTGACGTTGTGGGGACCGGTTCTTCGCGTAAATCCGCCACCAACTCAGTGCTGTGGTTTATGGGCGACGACATCCCGTTTGTACCGAACAAGCGCGGCGGCGGTCTTTGCCTCGGCGGCAAAATCGCACCTATCTTCTTCAACACCATGGAAGATGCGGGCGCACTGCCAATCGAAGTGGATGTAAACGACCTGAACATGGGCGACGTGATTGACGTTTATCCGTTCAAAGGCGAAGTGCGTAACCACGAAACCAACGCGCTGCTGGCAAGCTTCGAGCTGAAAACCGATGTGCTGATCGACGAAGTTCGCGCCGGTGGCCGTATTCCGCTGATTATCGGCCGTGGGCTGACCACCAAAGCGCGTGAATCGCTGGGCTTGCCGCATAGCGATGTCTTCCGCCAGGCGAAAGATGTGGCGGAAAGCAGCCGTGGTTACTCTCTGGCGCAGAAAATGGTTGGCCGTGCCTGCGGCGTGAAAGGTATCCGTCCGGGTGCCTATTGCGAACCGAAAATGGCGTCTGTCGGCTCCCAGGATACCACCGGGCCAATGACCCGTGATGAACTGAAAGATCTGGCCTGCCTCGGTTTCTCTGCCGATCTGGTGATGCAGTCCTTCTGTCACACTGCGGCCTACCCGAAACCGGTTGACGTGACTACGCACCATACGCTGCCCGACTTTATCATGAACCGTGGCGGTGTCTCTCTGCGTCCGGGTGATGGCGTAATCCACTCATGGCTGAACCGTATGCTGCTGCCCGATACAGTAGGGACAGGCGGTGACTCCCATACCCGTTTCCCGATTGGCATCTCTTTCCCGGCGGGTTCTGGCCTGGTGGCCTTTGCTGCCGCAACGGGCGTGATGCCGCTGGATATGCCGGAATCGGTGCTGGTGCGCTTTAAAGGTACAATGCAGCCGGGTATCACACTGCGCGATCTGGTGCATGCCATTCCGTTGTATGCCATCAAGCAAGGTTTGCTGACGGTTGAGAAGAAAGGCAAGAAAAACATCTTCTCGGGCCGCATTCTGGAAATCGAAGGTCTGCCGGATCTGAAAGTTGAGCAAGCCTTTGAGCTGACCGATGCTTCCGCTGAGCGCTCTGCTGCCGGTTGTACCATCAATCTGAACAAAGAGCCGATCATCGAGTACCTGAACTCCAACATCGTCCTGTTGAAATGGATGATTGCGGAAGGTTATGGCGATCGCCGTACCCTTGAGCGTCGTGTTCAGGGTATGGAAAAATGGCTGGCAGATCCTCAGTTGCTGCAGGCCGATGCTGACGCGGAATACGCGGCGGTGATCGACATCGATCTGGCTGAAATTAAAGAGCCGATTCTGTGTGCGCCAAACGATCCTGACGATGCCCGTCTGCTGTCTGACGTGCAGGGCGCGCAGATTGATGAAGTGTTTATCGGTTCCTGCATGACCAACATCGGCCACTTCCGTGCGGCCGGTAAACTGCTGGATGCCCATAAAGGCCAGTTGCCGACCCGCCTGTGGGTTGCGCCGCCAACACGTATGGATGCCGCCCAGCTGACCGAAGAAGGCTATTACAGCGTTTTTGGTAAGAGCGGTGCGCGTATTGAAATTCCGGGCTGCTCCCTGTGTATGGGCAACCAGGCGCGCGTGGCGGACGGTTCAACGGTGGTCTCGACTTCGACGCGTAACTTCCCGAACCGTTTAGGTACTGGCGCAAACGTCTATCTGGCTTCTGCGGAACTGGCGGCGGTCGCTTCTCTGCTCGGTAAACTGCCGACGCCGGAAGAGTATCAGACCTATATCGCCCAGGTAGATAAGACGGCGGTGGATACCTACCGCTATCTGAACTTCGACCAGTTGAATCAGTACACCAACAAAGCCGACGGCGTCATTTTCCAGACGGCGGTATAAATGACATCCTCTCCTTGTGGGAGAGGATGTCAGACTGCGCTAATATTAAAATCCCACGCTTTCGAGTGTGGGGTTTTTATTAACTTAGTGGGCAAGTTTTATTCTGTAAAGAGGCTGTAGTTACATCAGTTTTCCCTGATGTAATGTTATTGCGCATTTTTTTGCTGCTGAATCATTTGGATTATTTTTAAGATAATTATCAAGGGTATTAAGTGCTTGTTGATTATCCTCGGTAATAACATAAACGCTGGCCAATACTAGCGGTGCTGAGTGGTTACCTGCTTTTACTGATTTTTTTAAATGTTCGATGCTTTTTTCACGTTGGCATGAGTTTAAGAGGAATAAACCATAAAAGAAATTAGCATGGTCGTCATCAGGTTTTATTTCCAACATCTGTTTGTAGAGTTTCTCTGCCGTTTTTTTTGCGTCAGATAGCCCCATGTTATAGCCCATATGATTAACTAATGCGGCTCGCCCAAGCATTTGAAAATCCGGCGCGGGCGAAGAGTCTATATAAATATTGAGCAATGCTATCAAGCCCTGAACGCCATGGAAGGCTCTGCTTTTATCCTGGGGAGAGTCGAAGTTTGGTAATAGCGGGGTAAAGCTATGCCTGTAAATGTCTAAAAAAATCTGATCAAGGTAACCAGGATCCATTTGATATTTTTTACCTGACTTCGTCTCGGTTGTCAGAGGGATTTTGTTTAAATCATAATGACCGTAAGGTGCTGCGTATGCAGATGTGGATATAATTATTATAAATGTAAGTGCGAGTATTCCTTTAATAAATGAATGCATATCATCATTCTCCCTGTAAAATGAATAAACATAAAGCGTATAATTATTTACCAGTGGAATATAAATTAAAATAACAAAATATGTCCTTATCTGGACAATAGTGACCAGGGTTTCATATGTCAGAAATCCATGAACAAGGCTTCCTGAATGCATCAATGGAGACCATTCGCCATACTATTGACTCAGTATCGGCCAACGGGTGGCGCCGTTCTGGCGCGATATGACCGCCGTACATCTTGAAGTCACGAAGCAGTAGATTTCGCCGGGGCCAGCGGCGACCGTTGATGGCGGCATTATGCCCGGTGGCTGATTTTTATCCCGATATCGCCAAAGCGGAGCGCTTTCCCGCTTTTTTATTGCATCCTTGCCGCCGCGACGCTTTTTTTCTTCCATTGTGCTGCGATAATTAGAGCATGGGCTGACGCTAAGCCTGCATGAGGAAGAGACTATGGATTACGAATTTCTGCGTGATATTACCGGTGGGGTAAAAGTCCGCATGTCGATGGGCCACGAGGTGGTAGGGCACTGGTTTAACGAAGAGGTGAAAGAGAACCTCGCCTTACTCGATGAAGTGGAACAGGCGGCGAAAACAGTGAAAGGCAGTGAGCGCTCCTGGCAGCGAACCGGACACGAATATACCCTGTGGCTGGACGGTGAAGAGGTAATGGTGCGCGCCAATCAGCTTGAATTTTCCGGTGACGAAATGGAAGAGGGCATGAATTACTACGATGAAGAAAGCTTTTCGCTATGTGGCATAGAGGATTTTCTGCAAGTCGTGGCAGCCTACCGGACGTTCCTGGGCCAGCGTTAATACCTCTTCGGATGATAAGGCCGCTTTCGCTCTTGTACAGCGCCGGCGCTTATTGCCGCCCGTCATGCGTGTAATGAAAAACGTCAGATGTTTTTCGCATTTCCTTTTGTCGCGTAATTAGGCTTTCATGGTCCTGCGGACACTTCACGGAGACGACCATGAAAGCGTTTATTTCTCGTTATTTTTTTGCACATACCCCGGGCGAACAGCACGATGATGCGGAACATAATAGTCGCCGCGTCATGGAGTCGCTGCTGGCAGTAGCGAGCCTCTACGGCGTAGATATGGCGAATGTGGACGTGGAGTGGTTCCATGACCAGACAACACGCTGAGCATCGCCTGACGCGCGAAATGTACTGGAATGAGCGATGCGCTCTGGCGGATCCGCTGGCACATCCCGGTGTCAGCAAGCGTTACACGGCGGGAATATTGCGGCCGTAGTAAATTTCACGCATCTCTTTCCACAATGCTTTCGTTATCTGTTCGCGCTCGGACGGACTTAAGTCTTCCGGACGGGTGTGGAACATATAGTGTTTGAGATCGAACTCTTTGAGTAACATCTTGGTATGGAAGATGTTTTCCTGATAGACATTCACATCCACCATGTCATACAGCGCCTTAATGTCATCAGACATAAAGTTCTGCACTGAATTAATTTCATGATCGATAAAATGCTTCATACCGTTAACGTCGCGGGTGAATCCGCGTACGCGGTAATCGACGGTCACGATGTCCGACTCAAGCTGATGGATAAGGTAGTTCAGCGCTTTTAACGGCGAAATAACCCCACAGGTTGAGACTTCGATATCGGCGCGAAACGTACATAAACCGCCTTCCGGATGACTCTCAGGATAGGTGTGCACGCAGATATGGCTCTTGTCGAGGTGGGCGACAACCGCTTCTGGCAATGGGCCAGGATGCTCAGTTTTGTCGATAAGCTGAGGGTCAATCGGCTCTTCGCTGACCAGAATCGTGACGCTTGCGCCCTGGGGCTCGTAGTCCTGACGGGCGATATTCAGAATGTTGGCGCCAATGATATTGCAGGTCTCAGACAAAATCTCAGTCAGGCGATTGGCATTATAAAGCTCGTCGATATAGGCGATATAACCATCGCGCTCTTCTGCTGTTTTGGCGTAGCAGATATCGTAAATACAAAAGCTCAGACTTTTAGTCAGGTTGTTAAAACCATACAACTTCAGTTTTTTCAATTTCAGCTGTTCCCCCGGGAAGACGGCGACGCAAGAGCATCCTGCAGGTACTGCGGTAACGCAAATGCAGCGGTGTGAATGGCCGGGTTGTAATAGCGGCAGGTTAAGCCTGCGCTATGGAAGCGCGCCTGAATTATCCCGGTAGAGAGATGACGCAGCGTCTCGTTATCGGTGGCCCAGGCGAAGGTCATAATGCCACCGTAATAGGTGGGGATCGCTGCCTGATAAAAGCTGACATCGGCAAAGTAGTGACCGAGCTTACGGTGGCTGTCCAGGGCTTCATCCTGTTGCAGGAAGCAGACGCCGTTCTGGGCGACAAAAATACCCCCCGAATTAAGGCAGCGTTTGCAGCCTTCATAGAACGCGGAAGTGAACAGACTTTCTCCCGGACCGACCGGATCGGTACAGTCAGAAATGATCACATCGAAGGTTTGCGTGGTCTGGCTGACAAAATTGACGCCGTCATCGATCACTAACTGGAAACGCGGATCATCATAAGCACCGGCATTATGCTTCGGTAAATACTGGCGACAGAAGGAGACCACGCCTGCATCGATTTCCACCATGGTGATGGTCTCGATATTTTTATGCCGGGAGACTTCGCGCAGCATGGCACCATCGCCACCGCCAATGATCAGCACATGCTTCGCGCGGCCATGAGCCAGCAGCGGGACATGGGTCATCATTTCATGATAGATAAATTCGTCGCGCTCGGTCGTCTGCACCACGCCATCAAGCGCCATGACACGGCCAAAAGCGGCATTTTCGAAAATGATGAGGTCCTGGTGGGCGGTTTTTTCGTGGTACAGCACCTGGTCTACAGCAAAGTACTGACCAAACTGGTCGTGCAGCGTTTCATGCCACAGCGTCTTCCCGGTCATAGGTTGCTCCTTTGTTAACGCCTGCTTAAATAAGGCGCAACATAATAGCCAACTCTGACCGCAGATGCACGGGCAGCGGTTTACCCCGTCGGAGGTTACTTCACGTAGGCGAGCAGGCTAAGAGAGTCGCGGGCCAGCGCTTTGCATTTTTTCGCAGTCGGGATAGCAATACCGCTCAGATCACGATAGCTCTCTTCACCCAGGGACTTCATGTCCCAGCTGTCGTAATTTGTGAGATCCCACTGGTTTTGTTGCGCGAAGAAGACCAGCGCCCGGCGGATTTGACCATTTGGCAGGTTGTTGTAACCGCAGTCGTTTTTCAGAAAGACAAAGACCGCCGTAAGATCGGCCATATCTTCCGCTTCTGATTCATTGAGGGCATAGCTATTAGCGGAGACAGCCAACAGGCTGGCAAGCACAACTGTTCTGAAAAACGTCTTCATTATTTCTACCACGGCATAACGGAAATTAAACGTTAGCATACTGAAGGCGAGGCGACGATATTTATTATTGTCCGGATTAAGCCTGATGACTTGACCTTCCGGCAAGGGGAGGGTTTATGCTCAAAACATCGCCTGCAAAAGAATAAGGAAATAAAGATGCAACGTCGTGAGTTTCTAAAATATACCGCCGCAATAGGAGCATTCAGTGCTCTGCCTCTCTGGAGCCGTGCGTTGCTGGCTGCCAAAAGACCGGCTCTGCCCGTTCCTGCGTTACTGACCCCTGATGCGCAAAACCAGATTGCGCTCACCGTTCAGGCCGGTACATCGACGTTTGCCGGAAAGCAGGCGACCACTTGGGGATACAACGGCAATCTGCTTGGTCCGGCCCTTAAGTTGCGGCAAGGCAAAGCAGTGACGGTTTCCATTCGCAATACCCTTGCAGAGGAGACCACGCTTCACTGGCATGGGCTCGAAATCCCCGGCGAGGTTGACGGCGGGCCGCAGGGCGTGATTAAGCCGGGTGCAAGTCGCACGGTCAATTTTACCCCCAGCCAGCCTGCGGCCACCTGCTGGTTTCATCCGCATCAACATGGCAAAACCGGTCGACAAGTGGCGATGGGGCTGGCGGGCCTGGTGCTGATTGAAGATGATAACAGCCGCAAGCTTCTCCTTCCGCAACAGTGGGGCATTGACGACGTGCCCGTCATCATTCAGGACAAAGAGTTCGCCGCTGACGGGCAGATCCACTATCAACTGGATGTGATGAGCGCGGCGGTGGGCTGGTTTGGCGATACGCTGCTCACCAATGGGGCGATTTATCCGCAACATGCGGCTCCGCGTGGCTGGCTGCGTCTGCGTTTGCTCAACGGCTGCAATGCGCGCTCGCTCAATGTGGCGACCAGCGACAATCGACCACTGTATGTGGTTGCCAGCGACGGAGGATTACTGACGGAGCCAGTGAAGGTGAGTGAACTGGCGATGTTGCCAGGAGAGCGTTTTGAGGTGCTGGTCGAAAACCGCGACAGCGCCGCCTTTGATCTGCTTACCCGGCCGGTAATGCAGATGGGGATGACGGTTGCGCCTTTTGATCAACCGCAGCCGATTTTGCGTATTCAGCCACTGGCCATCACCGCATCAGCCACTCTTCCCGATAGCCTGGCGGCTCTGCCTGCATTACCTGCGCTGGAAGGGCTAACCCAACGTCATCTGCAACTGTCTATGGATCCGATGCTCGATATGATGGGCATGCAGGCGTTACAGGCAAAGTACGGTGATGCGGCAATGGCGGGTATGAGTATGGCAAACGGGCACATGGGGCATGGTCAGATGAACCATGGCGCGATGGGGCATGGCGGCATGAATCATGGCGCTGGTGGTTTTGATTTTCATAACGCCAACCGGATTAACGGTAAAGCCTTTGATATGCAAACCCCGGCGTTTGCCGCGCAGAAAGCGACTTATGAACGCTGGGTGATTTCGGGAGAGGGCGACATGATGTTGCATCCTTTCCATATACACGGCACCCAGTTCCGCATTTTATCGGAAAATGGTAAGCCGCCTGCCGCCCATCGTTGTGGCTGGAAAGATATGGTCAGCGTCGAGGGGGCGAGAAGTGAGGTTCTGGTGAAGTTCAGTCATGACGCACCACCGGAGTATGCCTATATGGCGCACTGCCATCTGCTCGAGCATGAGGATACCGGCATGATGCTTGGGTTTACGGTTTAAAATGGGGGAGGCCTGATGCCCTCACCCCGACCCTTATGTCTTGACCTTCCCCGCTCAGGCGGGGAAGATCCCCGACTGATCATCGGGGGGGTTGT